>JAHFPE010000042.1 GCA_023261345.1 Candidatus Woesearchaeota archaeon | reverse complement strand
TTTTTCAGGATCTGGCAGAAGTCGTACACGATCTTTCAAGTCTGCAAAGCTCGTAAACTGTTTTTCAGCACGTTTTTCAAGTAGTTCCCACATGTGCTTTTTTCCAACTCCCGGAATGAGTTCAAGCTGATGCATTCTCGTACTTAGTGGCGCTGAAAAGTTAAAGAAGCGCACAAATCTAGCTTCATTGTGCTTTACAAGATCGTGCAGAACAACCTCTAGCTCCTGCGTTGCTGTCGGAGTTAGTTTTTGAATGTCCATTCTATTAATGATGTGATGAATCTCATCTCTTTTTCCTTCTCCAATGTAAACTTCTTGATGTAGTTGTACTGAAACATCTTTTTTAGGCGCGAGTTCTAAGAGCACAAATCGTTCTTTGCCTAGAGCCTGCACTATCGCTTGTGCACGTTGACCTGGTTTGTGATCAAATGGATAGCCGTTCGGCAGGAAGTCTAGAACAATAGCAACTTCTTCTTTTGAGACGTTCGTTTCCTGCTCCATAATGATTCACCATTTGTTTACTGCAAGAAAGAAGCTCTTGATATATAAAAGTTAGTGTTGTTGAGTCGTTATTGCTGGTGTTAGGAACAACTTTAACCATTTGCGCGCCTCGTGTTATTAAACTGGATTCCTCCGCAGGCGAAACTGGGCGTACAGAAATGATGGATTCATCAGTTAATTCGTCGCAATTCATTTCAATTCTCCACAAAATCAAGAAGTGAATCTAATACATTAGGCATGACTTCTTGCATCATTTGCTCTATTGGCATCCCTTCTAATGATTCTTTAAGGGGAATTTTTCTATTCGGTAAGAATTTTTTCACGATAAGATCATAGCCAAAATGATGCACCTGCGGATTGTCTGTTGTAAGATCGCTCAGTGTACTCAAACGAGGAGGTCTTACAGGAATATTATTATCGCTTGTTTTGCCAATATCTATATGTGCAAACGTTCTGTTTCCAGAATCATGACCTTCTTGAATTTTAATGTACTTCTGATCAAACTCGTAGACAAGTGAGATACTTTCCATTATTTTAACTTGATGTGCTCCCACTTTTTCGCTCACTATAGATGAAATAGAGTGTCTGTACGCTTCGAAGCGGAGGCTAGTTTTCCAAGCGTTTGCTTTTCGTATCGCATCAAGTAGTGAGAAAATGTCCAAATAGTCTGGGTCAGTTTCTAACTGCGGTAGAGAGAATAAAAAATTTGATTCATATTTTCTTTCGATGTGATGTTGCGTTCGTTCTTCGATATTACTTGAAAATTCGATGTCTGCGTACAAAAATCCTCCAGATAAATAAGCGCTTGTTCCAAGAAATTTTGGCCAAGAAGCATGTATTGAATCTAGGCTTGTATGTTCACCAGTTTTCGTATTGCGCAAACCTACATCTAACACGTGAACTTCTGGAATTTTGAATCTGTAATTTTCAAGAATTGATAGAATACTTAGTGCATGTTGGGGCAAGAATTCCTCAGGCAAAGGCACGCACGCACGGGATGAAAAGTCATCGCGCAGCTTGGGTGTGGCTCCGGGTAGTTCTTGAATATGGAGCGGAATTGCAATTCCAAGATACAACTTTTCCATGAATACCTTTGGCACGAAACATTTAAATTCTTTCATGGTAGTGTCTACTACCACAATACTATTAAATCCTCAACACATAAAGTTCTTAAACATGATTCAAGAAGCATTACGCAGCATTGGCCTTGCAAAAAATGAAGTAAAAATATATCTTGCGTTACTAGAACTTGGTCCTTCACTTATGGGACAAATTTGTGCGAAGACAAACATTCACCGAAGAAACGTTTACGACTCAATTGGGATGCTCAAAGATAAAGGATTTGCATGTTCCACTATGGTAAATAACAGAAACGTATTTGAAGCAGTTTCTCCTAAAAGAATTCTTGATATTTTAGATGAGAAGAAATCGAATATTCAAGAGATACTTCCAAAACTGCTCATTTCGCACACTAATTCTCAATCAGTGCGAGTATATGCTGGCAGATCAGCTCGAAAAGTCATATTTGAAGACAAACTAAATTACAAAGAAGAGCAGTTGGTTCTTGGCGCGCATGAGCCATCATCAAAAAGCGCATCCTTTGTTGAGAATTATCATAGGAGACGTATTCAAAAAAAGATTCACCTAAAAATGTTGTTCATCAATAACGCAAAAGATGCCGCTAAACGATTTAGTACATACAATTTTGTGAAGGTGCGCGTACTGCCAAAGAAATTCAGTTCGCCTATCGCAATAAACATATACGGTGAAAAGACAGCCATTTTTCTTGGCTCGCAAACAATGGAACAAGTAAGCATTCTTATCGAGGACAAAGGACTCGCTGAGGATTTTCGAACATATTTTGAGATGCTTTGGAACATAAGTAAATAAGATCATAATTTAAATGTAACCGCACTTTCGAATTTTACCACTACGAAATCTTACTAGTATGCTTTCGCAACATATGCTACAACAGTTGCAGTTTTTCCGCATAATGTGCAGGAAGAAAGAAGTTTTTCTGGTTGTTCAAATGGAATGTTCATTGATTTCGCGCCGTCAGTTTTTTCTTTAAGTGCTGCTTCACATTCAGGAAGAGCGCACCATGCAGTCTTGATGAGTTTTTTTTCAGCGAGTGCCTTGAGAAGTTCTTCATTAGTTGTTACTTCAACTGTTGCTGCAACTAAGCGTTCAGTAGCATGAGTAAGCATGTCCTTTTGCATTTGCCGAAGCTGCGAACCCACATGTTCTTTTACTTTTGCAATTGGAACTGCTTCTTTTTTTCCAACGTCTCTTCTGCAAATCATTACTTGTTCGTTTGCAATGTCTTTTGGTCCAATTTCAATTCGCATACATGCTCCTTTCATTTCCCAATCATTATACTTCCACCCTGGAGTGTATTCTTCTCTATCATCAAGAATTACACTGAAATCTGTTTCAAGAGACTTTCGTATTTTTACTGCTGCAGACATTACCCTTTTTTTGTCAACTTCTGCAAAATAAATTGGCACAATCACGATTTGTGTTGGCGCAATTTTGGGAGGTAACACAAGACCCTTGTCATCGCCGTGAAATAACACAAGGATTCCAAGGCTTCTAGTGCTTATGCCCCAGCTAGTTTGATGAACTGGCATGTGGTTTCCTTTATCATTCAGATAACCAATGTCAAATGCTTTGCTAAAATTTGTGCCCAAGTGATGCGACGTACAAATCTGAATACCCTTTCCTGAAGGAAAAAAGGTTTCGCAGCTAAGAGAATATATCGCTCCAGCAAATGTTTCTCCTTGACTTTTCTTTCCTCGCAATATAGGAAGCGCGTACACATCTTCAAGAAGTTGCGCGTACACATTAAGCATGTCAAGTGCCATTTGCGCAGCTTCTTCATGAGTTGCATGCGCAGTATGCCCTTCTTGCCAAAGAAATTCTCTGCTTCTAAGAAGTGGTGTTGGATGCTTGAACTCCCAACGCACAACATTACACCACTGATTAAGTTTAAGCGGAAGATCACGATGACTTCTAATCCATTTTGCAAAACTTTCATACATAATAGTTTCAGATGTCGGACGAATTGCAAGACGCTCTGGCAAAGGACTATTTCCCCCTTGTGTCACCCACGCAACTTCAGGAGAAAATCCATTCACATGATGTGCTTCTTTGTTGAGTAAACTCTCGGGAATTAGCATAGGAAAATATGCGTTTTGCACTCCTTTACGCTTTATTTCTACATCAAATAATTGCTGCACTTTCTCCCACATCGCATAAAGACGAGGACGAAGAACATAACAGCCAGACACAAGCGAATAATCAATGAGCTCAGCTTTTTGCAAAACTTGCGTGTACCATTCTGAAATATTATCTGCTTTTTTAACTGTAATTCCTGCAAGAGGAACTTTCTCTGGTTTACTCGCGTTTTTTTTATCCTGCTTTTCTGAAGATGATGTTGTTTGTTCTACCACAATGCAGCAAGCGCGAGAGGTTTTTATAAATCTATCGTCAGCAATTCTTGTGGCAGTATTCAAAATGTATTTCCTTAGAACAAGATTAATCTTTATAAATTGCCTTTTACTTATGCGAATATGCCAATCAAATTTTCATACGCGGGTTTAGATATTGACGGCTTTGGAGTGAAAACACAAGAATCTGTTGGTACTTATGAAATTACTCTTGAGCGAGAAATAGACCAAATTATAACAATACCTTATGCTGGTCAGGAAAAACCCCTGCCCAGAATTCGCACTAGTAAGGAGACAACAAAGGAAAACGTTAATTTTTCTCTCGTAGAATTAGATTGTGGTTTGATGTTTATGGTTCCTAGAAATGAAAAGGGAGGGGTTTGGGCGCCAGATGATCCTAAGGGTGTGCTGCTCACAAACCAATATCACTCCTTAGCTGGTATGGTTCTAGATAAAGTGCGTGGGGATTCCTCGGCAAGAAATTCATCTGGCAATACTAGATTAAACAAACTATTCTGGATGGATTCGAATGTAGGATTACTCGGCGTGACTAATTACGTTTGTCGCGTGGGTGAGTCTGATGTTACAATTAAAACAGTATCTCATTATGATGATCCAAATAATTTACGAGTTACTTTTAATTGGAACACTGAACTTCCTTGCGGAAACGCATATAGCGTGTTAGAGCCACGAGTACATAATGATTTAATTCGTCAGTACATAAAAACTAGGAATGGCAGATATGAACTCCAATTGTGGGTCAGCCAATCTCACGAACCGCATCTAAACCCAGATGGAAGTTTTGCTCGGCGCATCTCTGTTTTTGACCATGAGAAAAAGAAGGAATCAGTTACCTTATTTGACTTGGAAAACCTTCATTTAGAAGGAGTTCCAGTTAATCTTCGTTCAGAATATACTTTGGATGAACTTCGCACCGTTGTTAAAAATGTTACCGCAGATGTCGGTAAAGCATCAGCACAGAATATGAAGCAAATATTGTCATATCTCCCTGCTTCTGATTAACTGGCAATTCAATTAAACAGTGGCTAGGGTTTAAAAGCAGCAAACGTCGTTACGTTCAAATGGACCTTAAAGAACTAGTTGCCACAGTGACGAGTGCACAATCTAGACTTACTGCTGCTTGGGGTGTTCAACCAACTGTTTCTGCATACAGCGCGCTAGAACTCAGACTTCTTGGAGGGAACAACCCCTTAAGTCCTGAAGAATACAGAAAATATGGCGAGCTCGATGCAGAGATTAAACAGTATAGAGAAATTGATTCTGATGCAACATTTGCAATAAATTATGCAAATCTTATTTTGAAAGAAGGACCATCTTCTGATGTAGAGGATGCAGCGCAAAGTCTTGCTTCGTCCTTAGCTGATGTAGAAACACTGTACTTCAAGACAACAATGAGTACAGAAGATAATAAACGCGCTGTCCTACGCGTTGGACTTCTAACGTATAGCAATGAAGATCTTCAAATGATGTTACGAGGAACTGTGAATGCGTACGCGCGATTCGCCGCAAAAAGATATATTTCTCACACGGTAATTGAGCATGATTCTGAACGAGAGACAGTAATGCTCCTCAGCGGAAATTACGCGTTTGGATTTTTAAGAAGAGAATCTGGAGTTCACAGAATAATTTATGTCGGAGATAAAGGAAAGAAGCAAACAGCATACATGCAAATTACAGTTGAGCCATATTCAGAAAAGTCTCAAATGAGAATTGAAGAAAAAGACTTACGTTGGGATGAATTCAGCGCAACTGGACCAGGAGGATCGCACGCGAACACGAGCAACACCTGTGTTAGAGTGACTCACATACCAACAAATTTGAGTGCAAAATCCTGCCTACGTTCAAAAGCAAACAACACAACAATCGCGCTCAATATTCTCATAAGCAGAATTGAGGCACAGAACGAAAAGGAAAAAGTACGAATAGAAACACGCTGGCAAGACCATTATAGAACAATTAGGCTTACTGATGGCGAGTCAGTAATTGACAAACGAACAGGTGTGCAAGCAGACTCTGTCGATGACTATTTCAATACAATTGATACATTCGTTACGGCTGGGATTCAGAAGGCTGCTGAGAAAAAAGCATCTCCGAAATAATTATGGTTTCTTGGTGAAAAAATGAGCAAGACCATTTCTCTCACAACTGAGGAATTTGATAATCTTCTCGAGAGAGCGAATTATCAGATACGAGTATCTGGTTTTGGAGGATGCAGTTCGCAGAATAAACGAGATATGTTTGAAGCAGTGATTGATGGATTGTTCTCGTACCTACAGGGGTATAATGAAGAAAAAGGCAAGTTTGATCCTTGGTTTGGAACTGTTGTTCGTAATTCTGCCCGCAGAGTATTGAAAGAATCTCGAACAAGAAATGCAAGATATATCTCGCTAGATAACTCATCGATAGACCTTATTGAAGGATCGTCAGACTCAAAAACACCACTTGATATTTTAATCGAAAAAGAGGAAGGCCCCCTTAGAAAAGATCGTTTGCAAAACGCACTAAAAAACCTTCCGGAAAAGAATAGACAAGCAATTCAATTGCGATACGACAGCGAGGGGGGAACAATGCCGTACGTAAAGATAGCAAAAATTCTTGGCATTACAACAGAAGCCGCACGTAAGAGGTGCACGAGTGCGCTTGATTATTTGCAACAATTCTTTAAGGAAGAATAAGAATGAAAGAATTATTGCATTTGCAACACGAAAATGGGGCTACCCAGATTCCCCGAAGCACAAGAGTGCGAGGGGTGCCGACGATCAGCAGATCGGCGAGCATGTTCAAATCTGTCCACCAAAAAGAAACAATATTGCA
>JAHFPE010000041.1 GCA_023261345.1 Candidatus Woesearchaeota archaeon | reverse complement strand
ATCAATAGAAGTCAATAATGTTTAAAAAGACTTTGTCAATTAAGAGCAACGTGAGGAGAAGACAGTTTGTTTTTGGTGGAGGACTTGTAGGGCTACTTTACTTGAGTGGTTGTAGAAATCTTTTTCACACAGAAACGCCTGCCAAGATACCAGATCAATTCCCGATTAACTTCCCAACTCCCCCTCTTGTACAAGCAGTTCCGCCAGAACTCTTCAAAATATACCCTGAAAAAATACCCGCTGCAGTAAACGGAAGCGCGCAAGAACAAATTATGTATTACATCAATTTGTGGAATCCTTGGGTGACTCAGATTATTCAATCAGATTATACTCGAACGCAAGAGCGCATATCTAACCAAGAACCGCACGCTGTTGAATTACGCCTTCAGTCGAATCTAATACTACCTGGAACGTTTCGAAAATTAGGAGGCATGTACGCGCCATCATCACGTACAATATTTATTTCCAGTCCAACTGTTATTCATCACGAACTTGCACATGCACTTTGGGATCCTGCAAATAATATTCTATTTGGAGATAGGTATCAGGGAATTTCTCGTAGGAAATGGGAAGATCTTTTAGAACAACGAAGAAAAGATTCTGAATGGTCAAAGATCATGCAAGAAAGCGTGGAACAAGAATCTCGAACTGAACGTTTACAAACAATTGTCGCACTCATGAATTCGTATGAAGAGGACGTTCTTGAACTTTGTAGAGAAAGTGATTCAAGAAAAGGAACTCTTCAGGGGGATACTATTCTTACCTACATTTCAAATGATCTTACACGGCTGATTAGTCAGAAAGTTAATGACGCACAAAAAGACTACAGCGCAATTCCTTCTACATCAGATTGGAATGCCTCGCAACGAAGATTCCTTGAGCATGCTGGAAGTCTTGTTGAAAACATGAGTAGTCATACTGGCGCAAGGGAGTCGCTGAATTCTCTTCTTGAAACTACCTTAACTCCTGCATGGATTAAATATGCAAATGAATACACTCAAAAAGGAAAAGAAGGATATGAAACAATGGTAAGAAAGTGGCTTCTAAGCGATGATGAAATTCATGCACGTCTTGTTCAATCTCTTTTTGCTTGCAGAATACGTGGTATAGATGATTCAGAGTATCCACTTACTGACTCAGAATTTGACGCGTTCAAACGAGCACAATACAAAACAAGAAAAGGAGAATGGGTTCCAATGTTTTTGAATCCCACCATTAGATACGATGTTGCTCGTCGCAAGAACGAAGTTCCAGAAACACTTCCCCACGCAACCTTGATTGTTGAAAAGGGAATTGCCATTGAATTGCCACTCAACGGCTTTTATGTTCTTTGGGAAATTCCAAAAGTAGAATAATAAACTCCTTCTACGATAACGCCGAAATGTTCGAACTGTAGAATTTTCAGGCATAAGTCTTAAAAACAACTTCAATTATTCTTTAATTGTGACCGAGGCGAATTCTGTCCTCAAAGAACGTGCCAAGAAATAATCCTCCTAAGATTGCGGTTGTGTTTGATAGTGAAGCAGATGTAAAAAGCGCAGGATACGAACGTCTTTTCTCAAAAACTGAAGCAACAACACAGCCTTTTTCTGCTACTTCAGGCGCGGTTTGTACAGTGCGTCTTCTTCCTGCATATTGGGAGCACGAACAAATTCGTGAGTTTGCAGCACGGGGTTGGGATGGAATAGTTACCTGTTCTCGTGGAACGAATGTGCTTGCGTGCGACTTTACAAGATATGCTCCTCCTCAAACAGTAATCATTGGTTGTCCAATGTCAGATAGTGTTTTCGTTGGAGCTGCAGGTGTTCTCTCATCAGAAGAGCACCCGCCTTGTTTCGCAACCGCATCTGTTGGTGTAGGAAAACTTTCAAATGCAGTAATGGCAGCGAAGCGATTTTCAGAGTATTATTCTGAAGTTCTTATTGTACATAGGAATGGAGAAGTTCCTAAAGAACTCTCAGGATTGTTTGATCATTACGGAGTAAAATATAGATCGTTTGATGCAAAAAAAGATTCAATTGGGGCAAAAACTCTTTTGGCAGAGAATGGCGTGGAACTTCCGTTGATATTGCAGAATGATGCTGATGAACCATTTCGTGCAGATGATGCCAAGGTGTTAGTTTGTATGTATTCTTCATGTTCTGCAGCGGAATATCTTAATAATCTTCGAGACGCGCCACAAAATGCAATCTTTGTTGGTGTTGGAAAACCAAGAAGTTTAGGATATTTTGCATTACAAGTTCTAGCAGGTTCAAATGATGGAATTCGAGAGAAATTAGTGCAAGATCGCAATGAGCAACGACTTGCACGAGGCACGTTAAACGAAATCGTTGTTCCATTAAGTGAGTTCTCGAAAAAATAAGATTCTCAAGTTTGCTCATCTAGCGAATTAGAGTCAGCTCACTCTTAAAATCTTAATCTTGCAGTTAACCCTACACTTGTTTCATTGGTTTGAGGCGTTCGTCTTACGTCTAATCCGAAAGTGATGTTATTTGTCGTCATTCCACCTTCAATTCCAAATGTGTTTGTTTTATCATCAAGCCCGAACTTGTACGTTCCGCCAATCCACCAAGTGTTATCACGTTCTACATATTTGATCGCTTCGACCTCTACTTGACGAAGTGCGTCATCTGAATATGTTGCTCTTGCACCCCAATTTATGACTAGTTGTGGCAAACTTGATAAGGGTCCCAATAGAGGTGCTCCAGGAAGTCCTCGAATTTTGTTTCCGATAACTGTTGGATTATGGTTCAGTGCAAACGAATCATTCACACTTATTGGATCTTCTTTTCTTGAAATTCCAACAATTCCTGTTGCACTCCAATTGCCAAGTTTACTATTGATTGTGTAGTTTGTTCGTACTGCAAGTCCATCTTGAGATGGCATGCTAAGAACTCCACTGTACGTATCTCCATCCCGTGCTGCACCAACAAAAATATTAGGTGATGCGAAATATTTCCAAACTTCCAAACGTAGCTTGTCTTCTCCACCCTCTCGAATGAGTGCAAGTTGTAGTCCTTGGTCATTTTTTTTGCCTAGTTGTGCACCCACAAAATACGTTTGTCCTGAAGTAGCGCCTGCACCAATAGTTAGCGTTTGCGTGATATCATGATTAATTTTAAGTCCTACAGTTGTCGTGTCAGCTTGATTTGCTCCAATAAGAAAACGAGTTCTTCCTTCATTCGTCTGCAATTTCGCCTGTAATACAGCAGTTATCGTATCAGTTACACTTTTGTAATCTTGCGTCATTCCAACACTAAAGTCTTTGCCGTTTGCAATCAAGGTTGATTCGCTTGTTGAATTTGTTCCTTGTTCTGTTGAAGTGATTTTTGAATTGTTGTAAAGCGTGATTTCTTGCGCACTTGCTTTTGGCGAGAATAGTGCTGTTGCTGCGGTAAATACTGCTGCTGCAAGTCCTAGAGTTTTTGCTGATTTCATTTGTTTACCCCCTTCTCATGACATCGGTACTACATCGGTGTACTTCTGTGTGTTCATTGAAGAGTGGCGGCTCCATATATACTTTAGGGATAGAGAATATATTCTTGAATATTCGAATATTCCTTGCAACAGATTTATATATTGCTCGTTATATCTTCTAGTATGGTATGCGGCGTCGATTAATTCAGCAAGGCAGCGGGACACTTACGGTGAGTCTTCCTGCAACTTGGGTGCGTAAACAACAACTCAAAACTGAAAGCGAACTATCAATAGTTGAAACAAACAATGGACTACTTTTCTCAAGAGAAGAACCGATTCATCAATTTGCACTTCTTATTCCAATTACTCAAACAAATCGGCCTGATGTTATGAACATTCTCACGCACGTATACCGCTCAGGATTTGATAGAATTACATTCACTGGAATCGATGAATCAACAGCACGTTCTGTTCTACGCACAACACATGAAAAGCTTCTTGGTTTTGAAGTTGTACGAAAAGAAAAACTTGTTTGCGAGATTGCAAATGTTTCAGAACCTCGAAAAGAGCAGTATGATGTTCTACTTCGTAGGATTTTCCTTATCATAAAAGAAGTTCATACATTGTGTTTGACTGACTTCTCACTTGGAACATTCTATCATACAAATGACATAATTGACTTTCGCAATCAGCACGATAAGCTTGTACTTTACTTGGAGCGAGTACTTACAAAACAAAAACATGATTCATCTTCTGATTGGGAAATCCTTGTTTCACTCATGCATATTTCGCATGGTTATTATTACCTATACCAATACGCTTCAAAGAATTGTTCTAAGAAATCCACGTTAGCAGTTTCGTTATTGCAGCAGCTTCAAAAGTATTACTCTCTTTTATATGATGGGTACTATTTGAATGATATTGAATGCATTCACAAAATAAATGAGCAAAAAAATAAACTACAATTCGGTTTTTGTTATGGTGCATTACGGAAATCAAAAGGGGCAGAGATAGTTATTATCTCGCATTTGCGCGAACTGTTTCGATTGGTTCAGCTTGCAACAAGTCCGATTTTAAGAAAACTTTTGTCCCGCACTCTCGAATCACCCGACCAATCCATTGCTCTAAAAAGTCCTTCTCTTCAGGAGAAATGATGCGCGTACCATCTGGCTTTCGCGCATCCTTGTAAACTCTAAAGTTCGTATTGTTTGTCGCGCGTACTGCATCAAGCACTGGCTGCGTGCCGATCTGTGCCATGGCAAGAGCATCCTCGAGGTCAATAATATTTGTTCTAATTTCTGCTCGTGGTATTGTGTCCTGCAAGAATTTACGCATGACATCATTTAGGAACGTGTCTGCATCCAATCCTCCCGCAAACATACTTCTATGATATCGTGCATCGTAATCTCGTGGAATTGCGCCTGTTCCATCGTATCTCTTCATGGTCTTGCAAAACGCCATCACTATTTTGTCCAGAAATTTATTGTCTCCATATTTTTTCATTTGGAATTCCGCAAGATGAGAACTATTTGATTTATCAGCGTCTATGAATGCGTATACTTGTTCTGCTTCAAGAAGAAAGTCACATTTTTCGATGTCGCGATATGTCACTTCACTTCCAATATCTGCCAGAGCATCCATTCTTGGCTTTGGAGACAAGTAACTTGACCACAGGTATCCGGTGACTATTGCACTTAGTAATACACCAATTCCCAATCCTCCGGCTGCAGCTTCCTTGAGCTCTTGGAGCCATGATTTTCTTTCCTCGAGTTTGTGAACAATTCCTTTATCTTTCTCGTAGTCTCGCTTTAATTTCTCGAGGAGATCTTTTGCGCCACAACTGCCTTCAGTGAGTACGTCAAAAAAAGTTTTACGGAATTCTTTTGGAATTTCTTTTCTACTTAGTTTTCTTTCAACAAGCGTGAGGTATTCTTCGGAATAGATTTCTCTTGAATATGTGATTCGCGTAACTTCTTCTCTTGTTAGTTTCGTTTTTATTAGTTCTCGAAATTCCTCTTCATTCGCGTTAAGTTCTTGTTGAAAAGGATATTCTCCAGTGAGCATTCTGTAAAATAATGCTGCTGCAGCAAAACAATCCCCTGACTCGCGTGGCTGGGATCCTTCAAGAAACATACGGGGGGATCTAGTGTACTTAGCGCCGGTATTATCGTGTGGAAATTTTTTAACACTTTCTTCGATTGTTGCACTTCCACAATCTGCAATAAGTGGCTCGTTATTCTCATCAAGAAGAATATTTCTTTCGTGAATGTCTCCATGAATTAGATGTTCTTTTTTGTGCAACGCGTGCATGCCTGCGAGAATTCCCTCAATTAAATGCATTGCTTCATACATGTGAAGAGAACCTTTTCTTGCATCAAGAAGATCTGCAAGTGTTCGGTCATACCAAGGCATTACGACAAAGGGCGTGCCATCTTTTGCCTCTTGAACACTTGCTAAGACGAGATTTGGATGCCCAGTGAAGCGTCCTTCTCTATACAGTATTGTTGCGAGATCTTTTCCACGTTTTCTTGCTTGCTCACGTGCAAGATCTGTTGGAGCAAGTACTTTGATTGCAACATGCCTTTTTTCTTTACTATCTTGAGTTGTGTACTTGTCAAGATATCTTTCAACTTCACCCCAGCAACCCTTTCTGAATGTGGGCTCCTTGCTGTTAACTACTTGTGCAAGTTCGTACCTATCTGATTGTATTGGGTGGCTGCTCATGGTTTTGGGCTCTCCATGACATCCATAGTTATCTTGAGAAGTGTATGCGGGGGAAGATAGCTCTGCAAGTCTTTAGGAATCACAATTACTGCTTGTCTGCCGTGCTTTGCCACTCGCTTTGTAATCACGTATTGCATACATAGGATATGTATCGGGTATTTATAAAGTTGCTATTGTTGAGTGATTAAAGCTTCTTACTTTACGGGGAGATCTTAGAAGTACAGCGACAAACATATAGAGGAATTTGATTATTAATCCATTAACTTCTCGTTCGTTTTGGAGCAGTCATACCAAGATGCAAGAATACAACTCCAAGTATCACGTAAACTGCAGCAACAAGCCACACTGTAGGAATTTCTTGTCCAAGAAGTTGAATATAGAGCGAGAGTGCTCTATGCGCTGCTGTTTCATCAACTAGCCAACCAATAATATCTTTACCTGATGTAATTAATGCGAGTCCTGCAATTCCTGGCGCAATAGTAATAATCCCAAGCCAGATGAACGTGTTACGCCAACTTCCTTTCCACCATCTCAAAAGAATTGCACCACTCATTGACATGCCAATTGCAAGAATACTAGTTAAGAACAAAAAGAGAAGTGCGCCCACTGGAGGGAGCGAAAGTACAACTAGAATGAGAGGTAAAAGAATGGAGATGCCAGTAAGATACAATACATTTGCGATCCCTCTCACAAAAATGCCACAGGCAAAATGTTCAAGATGTT
>JAHFPE010000040.1 GCA_023261345.1 Candidatus Woesearchaeota archaeon | reverse complement strand
GGAATGTCTGCAACATTCAAATTCGTTGTTGACTTCCAATTTCCATCCTTATCCTTGTAGCGCTTGTCAAAATTAACGCTCGCATACACTGCTGGCTGGCCATTACGCACTGTTTGGTGCATCCACACTGTTGCGGCTATACCGCCTGCTCTAAACCTTTTTTCTGGTTGCATGGTTGTTTCCTCCTTGTGTGGACTGGGGAGTTTACCATTCATTTTCTGCATTTTTTCTTTCTGCATTTTTTCTTCTCTATTTTCTCACATTATTTTTTACTTTTTCTTATCGTTTTCTACTTTTTTCCGAACGAGCAAGTTCGGATTATAATTACTCAGATCATTGTATTCTTAAACGCTACGAGCACATGTCCAGTGGCTAGTGCTAGAATTCTGCAGTTCAAAAGTATTCTCAAAGCATTTTTTAATCAATGATCCCTACATAACGTATACGAACTACATACTATTTTATACTACCTTTTCTGTCCGAACAACATGAAACAAACAATTGGCTCAATTCCTGAGTTAGGACAAACGAATGTAGGTGCGATACACGCGAATATTAGTCTACGCCTCAACAGTTATGAAGACATATTCTCAAGTTTTGATCCAAGACCGCATTCAGAACGTGCATTATCGATTGATTTTATTCAGGAAGCAGAACGCGCGAGCATAGACAAAACATTTGAACAACTCGAACTGCGACTCATGGTTCCGAGTAAACACAGAAACAATGAACAAGAACGTACAATCACAAAACGACTCAAAACACATTTTGCAAGACACCAAACGAAACTTATTCAAGAACGCAAGAATCTCATCAAAAAAGGAGCGTTTTTTTCTTTTGTTGGACTATGCATCATGCTGCTTGCGTCATTCGTATCTTTTACTTACGGAAACAAAACGTTGTTTACTGCATTTTTGTTAGTATTCCTCGAGCCAGCAGGATGGTTCTTACTTTGGGAAGGACTGTACCAAATCGTTTTTGAGGCGGAACACACAAAACCTAAACTCGATTTTTACAAAAAAATGACGAACAGCAACATACTTTTCATTTCATATTGAACAGTGAATATTGAAAACTACCTGAACAGAAAAAGGTAGAGCAGAAGTCCAGTAGAGATAACGAACACTATTGACTCGCCTAGACCACCTGTCTTAACTGGACCTCGTAACGTAAATGAAGTTGCAGGATACAAAAAATTCACACCTGCCAACGTCAATCCGTCAGATACAAGATGACTTGCATATCCCACAAGAATCCCTTTTGAGAGTACAGATGAGAAGTTCCACATGATACAAACAAGAACAATCGCGGGCCAAATGCTATGAAAAAAACCACGATGTCTGAAAAAATACGGAAAAACTTTCGTGATACCAAAAAACTTGTTGATCGTACTTCCCTTGTGGTCTACATCAGGAAATAACGAGAACAACACAGTTGCGCCATAATACAGCAAGGAATAATGCCACACGCTACTACTTGAGGAAATACTCATTGAGTTAAACAACAATTTTTTCATTAAACTTGCAGAAAGCAATCCAATAACTGCATGTGTAATTGCGAGCATGACTGTTCATTAATCAACTAACTTGCTTATATTCCTAACTACATAAAAATTCGAAGTAAAGATTTAAAGAAGAGATGCTGAAGAAGAAACCCTGTTTACACAACAAAAAAACAAAAGACAGACACGAAAGTTACTTGTATACTGTACTACGTTCTTGTGTGTGCTCGCCTGAACTTCGGAATTTTTTCACCCAAATCTTTATAAATCCCAAAAACTCCTCTTCACTAGAACCTAAAGAAAACATGAGTTTTCTCTTAAGGTAGTCGGAGGTAAGAACGTGGAAAGACAAGGCGGATTTGGAGATAGACCAATGCATAAGGCAACATGCAGTTCATGCGGAAATGCATGCGAAGTACCCTTCCAGCCAAAAGAAGGCAGACCGGTATATTGCAGAGATTGCTACAAGCAAAAGAAAGGAATGTAAGAATTCACGTGAATTCCGAGTCACTTTCGCCCGCGCAAGCGGGTCTTTTTTTTTATTTTCCAAAACCTTTTTATAACATCATCACATTGTTGATTCTATGGGGAAGATAGTCACTCTAGGCAATGGATATATGCTCACGGGCATCATTGGCTTTTTGATATCAACAATTTATCTCTGGAATTACTCGCCAAGCTGGAGCGTCGCCTTTTCATTATTCTTTGCCATACTTGTCGTGGCAAGTCTTGTAAGTGCGTTCAAAGGAGATGATTAATTGAGATCGCATGTTTTACTCTCACTAGTAATCATTCTATTTATTGCAGCGTGTGTAACTCCTCAACAACAAACAAGTCCTGTTCCTTCACCTAGCCCTAGCGCGCCATCTGAAGCGCAACCTGTACAAACTAAGGAACCTATTGCACCAATTGCTGCACCGATCGTAGAATTGCCTGAAAAGCTAACTACTCTACTTGCGAAACGTTCTGGCATTACAAGCATGAAATACTCATACAAGTCAGGCACGAATAGTGTACGAGTTCTTGTTCGTGGAACAAACATGAAAATAATGCTTGTCTCACCAATGAAAACTTCCGATGGAACATTTGTTAGCTCAATTTATCTTGATACAAATCAACGAACTGCAATTGGGGTTTGTGATGATCCGGTACCCTGCAAAAATTACCCGAATGCAAAAAGCCCCGTATCATTTGATGCGTTTGTGCAAAAAACACCTACTGATTGGGCAAACGAACTTGAACAAAAAAAGTATGTTCCACTCACGCAAGCACCTAATGACGTTAATGTCGAAGACAGAACCACGTACATCTTCACGTATGATGACAACGCAGGAACACAAACACGATTCTTTATTGACGCATTCTTTGGAGTTCCAATTCAAATACAAACAATTACCGGCGAATCAACAACCGGAACACTCTATTCAGGGATCGGATTTAATACAGTTAAAGCAAGCGATGTGGCTGTGCCCAACTAACAAATTTTATCCTTATTATAAAGAAATAGAATCAAGTATTCTTGTATGCTTTCGATGAAGGAAAAAATTATTTAAACACCAAAAGTGATTAAAACACAAATGACCACATTAGCTACAAGACAACCCAAAAGGCGCGAACATAAAACTAGTGCTGAATATTATTATACCACTTTGATGTTTGGATTTTACTGGGGACTTCTTAGCAAAGACTCCCGAACCTATGATTTGGATCCAAACGTACGACTTCCTATATCAAATGTGCCAATATTGTGTGAGAAATCCTGCATTGAATATCCTGCGCTAGAAGAAACAAGGAGAGGCCTTGTTGAGTCTGTAGCTGCCTTTGCTGGTAAATGGGATGAAGTTATTGACGACATTGATTCTCACTCACAGCCATACCAACATCAAGTTGTGGAAGGTCTCATCGATAAAGTGCGTAGTTGTAGAATGCCCCTCGCAACTGAACTAAAAAAGTTAGAAGATGAACTCTCCAGCAAACTACCAGTTGCACGTGAAACTGCTGGAGGATTAGTAATCATCGGGTATTATGCAAAACATTATCTTAGTCATCCGATCGAACCAACTCTCTCAAGAATCTAGTTGACTGGTCTAATTTGAGTTCATAACCTGCAGCTCTGCTGCGATTGGATTCTTGATTTCTCCCAAAACTCTCATCCAACAAATACGAAGATGCGTAGGTTAAAAGGCAATCACTTTGAACAGCCCGATTTTCACATTAACCTTGCGCGTGCGACACCTTTATATGAACATGTGTATGAAGATAAGACATGCCTTTCTTTTTTCGAGGAGATAAACTTGAGAAGACGCTAACAAAATCGATACAGCTATATCTTCGAGTAAAACAGGGAAAAGAGAGTGTTTTGACTCATCTTGAAGAGGATGTTCGTCATTACTTCTATAGACTAGATTGGCAACTTTCTTCGGACGAAAAAAATAGACTAGCTGCAAATTTCATCGCAAAAAAGATTTCTAGGTTTATTTCTGATGAGAGAAGACTATTTTTAGTTCTTTGCACTACTTTGTATTCCAAAGAGGCACC
Source organism: Candidatus Woesearchaeota archaeon (assembly GCA_023261345.1). Lineage (GTDB taxonomy): Archaea > Nanobdellota > Nanobdellia > Woesearchaeales > ARS49 > JAHFOI01. Next base: position 2,858 of record JAHFPE010000040.1, on the reverse strand, counting down.
TGTAGATATTGTTTTGAAAGAACTTGCTGAAATTATTCCTATTCTTGCGAAAATGCAAACAGGTAAAGAATTGGCACGACGTCTCAAAGTACTACAAGTTGCGGCACAATTATTTAGGGAACAGTCAAAAAGAATGCTAAAACGATTGGAGCAACAGGAAGAATGGATTAAAAATCCGACACCTGATAATCTGGAGAATATCTTAGTATCGCGGACTGAAGATATCGAAGATCAAAGAAGAGTAGAGCTGGTGATGGCGCCACTTCGCGAAGCGCTTCTTACGTATGCAGGAGAAGATCATCAGGAACAATTTTCGATTCTGTCTGATTCGGCGAGTCTTGCGCTCCTGCATCTTACCCGTGCTAACCTACAGTGGCTAGATGGCGCATGTCGTTTGGTTGCGCAGGAGATATTGATAATTTCTGAGGGCAGTTCACGAACTGGTGAATTGGTTGCTGCACAAAAGGAGACTATTGAAAAGATTCTTAGCTACATCCGGCATTAGTTAAATTCAAGTGTTTAAATTAGCACACTGAATTGGTCCATTGAAAGAAATAAACTACCAGTTTCTCGTGCAACTGCCTGAGGATTAGTAATAGAGAGGTTTGAATAAGCCCCGTTTTGCGATTGATTCAAACCTCTTCTTTGAGGAGTTTGACTATTTCTGATAAGTTATTCAAACTCCTCAATAATCAAATATTATGCGAAACATTATTTCTTCTTCAATCTACTGAACATTTCAGGAACATCAATAATGTATTTTCCGTCAGCAAGCTTGAAAATCAAAGGGTCTCCTCTGAACAAATGAACAAGATCTAATTCGTACTTTCCTGGCTTTAACACTCGAATTGCTTCCAAATCAAGTACAACCGGAGTGTCAGGCTGCTGCTGACCAAGCAAGTCAAGAACGTCAGTCTCAAGCTCTTCTTTTTGTTCTATTGTAAGATTAACAACTAGCTCTTCTTTTGAGGATTGCAATAATTCCTTTTTGATGTAGAAAAAAAGACGTGCGCCACAATGGCAGCCTTTCAAAATCTCTTGACTACCATCATCATACATTGTGTCACAACGAACACATTGGTGCGGCACAAATTCACCTGCAACTCAACATCATTTTTTTGCTGCCTCACGGGTTAGAAGTTCAATTTTGTGCGGATCTCTACGAATGCTTTTCACAACACTTGCAGGTCCGATGATTGTTAAGCCAGCATTATCTCCAAGAAAAAAACTCACGACTTCGGTTTTGATACGTTCGAACCCTCGTAATTGTCCTGCGGAAGGCTTGATGACTGCAAGTTCAATACCCTTAAAATCCTTATTGATCTCTTCCATAGTTGCTTTGATAAGTTCTGCTTCTTCCTCTTTCGCAAGACGCCCTTCGAGGAGAACAATTTTGTTTTCTTTTGCTATAGAAAGAAGTTTACGAATTCGCCCTACACTTGTGAGACTTGCAATTTCATGATGTGGAACAAAATGTAGCGTAACCATTATTCAGTCACCTTCGCAAGCGCCTCATAAAAATCATTCATATTTGTCCCATACTTTGCACTTATCCCAACAACAGCATACTGAGGAAACGCAGCTTTCACACGCTTCAAACTCGCGCGCTTCAAATCAACTTTATTTCCAATAATAAGTACAGGAATGTTTCGCGCAGCAAGATTTCCAATGATGGTAACGTTCACTTGCGAATACGGATCTTGCGTTGCATCAATTACAACAACTACAGTATCAACATCATCAAGCCATTTAATTGCCTCAATAACCCCTTTTGTAGCCTCTTTCGCCCTCTTCTTTGCCTTTGCTTCAGGAAGCCCTGCTTTCATAAAATCCTCATAATCAATACGCGTAGCAATACCAGGAGTGTCAATGAGATTAAACATCAATTCCTTGCCAGTCTCTGTCTTTATGCAAACCTTTTCCTTAACCTTGACTTCTCTAGTTTCATGCGCAATCGGACTAACTGTACCCATTTCTTCACCAATCCAATCCTTACAAATCTTGTTTGCAAGAGTTGTCTTCCCAGCATTTGGCGGGCCGTACAAGCCAATCACAAGAGAGCTTCTCCCACGAAGCAAACGTTTAAGTGAGTTCTTCAATGACAAAAGAAAATTCATCATACTATTGGGCTTCAATTGAGTCGTTTAAATAGTTTTCTTAAAAATTCGCGAGTTCACTTGCAAAATTCGCAAGTTCGTTCGCCCATGTGTTCATTCACAGAGGAATTTTGCTTCGTTCACTCAGCGAATTTTATAGACATTTTTCCGAATTATTTCTAAAAAAGAGTAATACATAAAAACCACAGACTAAATTAGTCAATAATGCCAATCAAAGAAACAATACAAGACATAAGCAGTTTAGGAGGATTACCGATGTTTCTGCTTATTTCAACATGTTTGATTCTCATAGGTCAAGTTACTAATTTATCTGTTCATTCTGACCTCATTTCATTTTACTTAGTTATAGGCTGGATGCTACTTCTTGGTCTTGCTGTTTTATTTGGAATTGTTGCACTGATTCGTCTTGCGTTCTTTCGTGTAAGACCAACACCAGAAAAATACAATAATTTGTGGCAACGCATTGATGCTAGTTCTTTTCCATCATTACACAGTGCAAGAGCTGCATTACTTGCTGTTGTGCTAAGTTTAGTCATACCATTTGAATATATAGGAAATGAAATTCATGGCAGGATTTTAAGTAAACTATGGATTGCACTCTTAATTCTCGTTCCACTTGCAGTAGGTTATTCAAGAGTAGCACTCAAACGGCACCATTGGACTGATGTTATTGGAGGATGGATTCTTGGAATAATAATAGGTGTTGGCGTCTTCTTGGCCACCTTGATGTACGTTAGTAAG
>JAHFPE010000039.1 GCA_023261345.1 Candidatus Woesearchaeota archaeon | reverse complement strand
GAGAAGTGCGATGTTTGCTTTGTTCTTTACAACAGGTTCAGCGATTGCAACAGTCATCTCTCGTGTTGTTTCTAAGTAAGAAAGCACTTCTGTTCGTGCTGCGTTGGTTTTCACAAAAACAGCTATTCGCAAGGTGTTCACTCCAAATACAACACGAAGATTCTCCTGTGAGCAAGCCAAAAGGTATGCGGCCTTGCGAATCTTATTTGTATTCTCTCCACGTGTGTTTGCATTTTTCGCACTTGTAAAATCGAGTTGCAGGTTCATCTGATGCGCGAGTTTGCACTTCCCAAGTATATGCGCTTGTGTGTCCACACTTTTCGCATATTGCATCAGTGAGTGGTAAGACTTCTTTGTCTTCTGCAATTCCGATCATATCGTGGTTTTTTCCGCTTTCTTTGAGTTTAATGTTGCCGCTTTCAGAGTAGCCACAACTGCATTCAAGTCCTTTGCCTGATTTTGGCAGCATGATACTGCCGCATTTTTTGCAAAACATTATCTCACTCCTGTTAATTCCAATAGTTGAACAAAACCTATTTTCATCCAGCCAAGGTATGGTATGCGAAATACTGCTGTTCCAATTACTTGTTCGGCAGGAATGTTTTTTTCAAATTCTGCATTGTCTGCATTATGATCTCCTTTTGTTGTAAACGTTGATGCGCTCTTTTTTATAACTCGGTGAATAACTGGTTCAGGCAATTTGTTTGTGCGGTAGACAATAACGTCCCCAATTGTTGGAGTTGTTTTTGCAAGTATCATAATGTCTCCTTTGTTAAATCCGTTTTTAAGAGAGAATGCAAGAAATTGATTGTATGTAATTCCGTGGTCATTATACCATTCTTCTTGTGAGTGTAGTGTTCCATCAAGTCTAAGATATCGTGGTTCTCCCCACCACGTATCAAATGTTCCATCATGTTCCATACTTCCTGAAACAACTGCAACAACAGGATAGTTCGTGCCGAGCAACAAGCCAAGTCCGGGATACACAATAAATTTGATGAGGACAAACGCAAGGATGATGTTTGCAACCCAACTCTGCCAACTGTTCTCTTTCCAAAGAAAATGCCAAATCTTAATTCCAGTTTCTTTCCAACCCATACACGCCAGCGAGAGGGCGTGGTTTAAAGAGTTATTGGTACGTTATGCGTGGTAGTCGGTTGTATGTTCGTGCTCGTTGTTCATTCGTCATCGTTTCATCGTCGTAGTGAAAGTCGTCGTCGTGAGAGCCGTGAAGAAAGCCGCCATCGTGAGAGTTGCCGTAGCCGTGAGAGTTGCCGTAGCCGTGAGAGTCGTCGTGAGGGGGAGCTCTCGGGGCGAAGCGTCCCCCCGCATGAACGTTCGTTGCTAGTGGTAGAATAGAGAAGGTAGTAAGATTTTTTCATTTATTGTTGTTCGTTGATAATTGTGGTGAAGAGAAGTTAGTAAGAGTTTTTCGTGGAGGTAGTTTGTTGCCAGTTGTATCAAAGAAAATGATTTTTGGAGCCGGCGAGCAGATATGAGTTTTCTACAGAGTCACAGTATCTCAAATGTCAAGTCTTATAAGTTGCCATAGAGAAACAGGAGATATGTCTCCATTTATTAGAAAAGAGCCAGTTGCGCGTCATTCTGAATACTTTGAGGGAGTTCTTCAGCTTCGTAATCCAAGTGAGGAATTACTCAATTGGGTGAGAAATCAAACAAAAAAGGATAGGAGAGCCCTCATTAGTAAAGAGGATAAAGTTCCCGGGGGACTTGATTTGTACTTTACTGAACAGCATTACTTGCAATCTCTTGGAAAAAAACTAAAAGAGCGTTTTTCTGGCGAATTTAAGTCTAATCGCAGGTTGCAGACAGTTTCGCACATAACAAGCAAAGAATTGTATCGTGTGACGATTTTGTTTCGAACATTGAAGTTCAAAGATGGGGATGTTATTGAGTCTCCCTCGGGAACTGCGCGCGTTCTTTCTGTTGGCAATCAGGTTCAAACGCAGAATTTGTTATCAGGCAGAAAGGAGCGCTGGCCAGTTGATGCAGTTCGGAATTGCGCGCCAGTTGAGATTGAACTATCTGAATGATTTGTTGCTGCAGAATGTTGTTGCAGAATTAACGTCGACAATCTGTATAAGTGGATTTATTTTTGGATGATAATATTTCCGCGTCCTTTTTTTATCTTTTCTATTTTTCCTTCATGTTCAAGTTCTGTGAGTAGTAGAGATATTTTTGCTTCGGATAGATCAATCACATGACGAAGTTCTCGCTGGGTTGTTCTTCCACCTTCTTTTGCAAGAAACGCAAGTAGATGCTCTGAATGGTCTTCCTCAGGGGAGATTATCTTTTTGGGGGTCTTTTTTCTAAACGTTCGAAATAATATTGCACCAGTAATAAGTATTGCTAGGATAATGATAAAACGCAGTATTCCATTAAGCAGGTCAGTAGTTGAAGTGATTTTTGTATCAAGTGCAGAATCTGGAACCTCCGCGTATGTTTCGTTAAGAATGCTCTCTTGAGTGTCAGGGTATAAGATGAAGTCTCTTGTGTAGTCTCCATCATTCGTGAGGATGATTGAGGTTGTAGCGCTGCCAAGAGTTCTATGTTCTGCAAGGATGGTGTAAATTCCCGGTTGAACAACGAAGCTATATGACGCATTTCTCGCAACCATGAGTTGTTTTGGAGTTGTATTTATTGTGATTATGGTGTGTTGCGCAAGTTCAAGGTCTAAGCTATACACTTCTCCATGAATGACTGCCGCTTGGACAGTTGCACAGGGAACGAAGAGGGAGCTAAGAGAGATAAAGAGAAACATAATTCCATAAATTCTTTTCATGTACTGTTAGATAAACTAGAATCATTTAAAGGTGTGTCTTTTTCTGGTCGTTAATTCGTAAAAGGGAAAATCAAGAAAAAAATCTTAAAGTAAGAAAAAAGGTCATTTAAACCATTTAAAATCATAAAAGGGCGAAATAAAGCATTTTTCCTTCCGTGAAAAAAGAATATATTTAAACAATGTAAACTATAGAAGTCCAGCATGGGCAAGCAAGATGAAGTGAAAAGGTGTGAAGTGAAGCAGGAAATAACTGAAATGAAAGAAACAAAAAAAGTAACCAAACATGAACAAACAAGTTGGCAAAAAATAGCGGAGGTGTAATCATGAACAAGCAAAAATGGCAAGCAGGACTGATATTGTGCGTTTTACTGCTAAGCGCAGTAAGCGTGCTAGGACAGTCGGTTAGTGGCTCTCTAGCTGTAACTGCAAGCACAGAAGTTTCTGTAGGAAGTAACGGCAGTGGTTCAACAGAAAATAACAATAGTAGAGCCCAATTAGTGAAAGAGATTCGCGAGATTCGAAAAGAAGCACACGAAGAAAGAAGGAACGTACGAGCTGAAGTACAGAATGAAGTGAGAATTGAACGAGAGACACTTCGTGACGAGCGAAGGTCAATGATGGAGGTAGCACAAAGCGAACGCGCAGCAATGCATCAAAAATTCGCTGATGAAATGAATGTAATGAGAAACGCAACACGTGAAAACTGGAAATCACTTCTTGAGAAAAATAAGCAAGAAAGAAAAGATCTTCAAGAGGAACTAAAAGAAAAACGTGAAACATTCAAGCAACAGGCAAAAGATGCAAGAGAAAAACTCAAAGCAACCACTTCTGCAGAACGTGTTGAGGGTGCGCAAAAAATCTTAACCGCGACAATCGACCATGCAACAACAGTGCTTATCGAGGCACAAGCCAGACTTGAAGAAAGTAGTCTTGAGCAAAACGACAGCACAAGAATAAATGCGGAAATAGCAGAGATTGATGCATTACAAGTACGTGCTACAGCACTGAAAGGAAAGGTATCTCTGCTTTCAAATACATCAACTGCAGCAGATGTGAAAGCACTTAACACGGAAGTCAAAGAACTGGTGTCTGACATAAGAAAAGAAGTGCAATCCTTGGTTCTACACCAACAACTTTTGCACTTTAAAGGAGTGTTTGAAAAACTTAATCAGGCACAAGATAAATTGCAGAGTATGCTTGATCGCGCAAAAGCAAAAGGAGTTGATACAGTCCAGTACCAGCAGGAAATCGATGCAATAAACAAAAAGCTAATTGATGCAAAGCAATCGCTAACTGCGGCACAACGTGCAAAGGAATCTGGAGATAATGCAAATGCAGCAACATTGCTTCATCAAAGCGAGGCAAGTGCAAAAGAAGCAATTGAACAGATTCGTGCATTGCATGCGAAAATAAAAGTGAATCTATCAGCAAATGTGACAGTGCAAGGAGGTGCATAATGAAAACACGATATCTTGCAGTAATGGCTGCGTGTCTTGTGGTTCTTGCAGCATGCACACAAGAGAGAGAGCTAACAACTCCTCCCTCACAGCAAGCACAGGGAGCACAAACAACTGCAAGCGCCTCTGATGCACAAGGATTAGATCTGCCTTCAGATGTTGCTCCAAGTCAGGCGGCAACAACAGATTTTAGCGAAATAGACCAAAACACGGCTGCAGTGGATGCGGCATTTATCTAAAAAATTCTGCAGGAAAGACACTGGAATTGTCCGAACTGCAGAATTATTATTTTTTTCTTTTTAAAAAAACGCACAGTTTACTTACTGAAAATATCCCCGTCCGAGGTGAGTTGTGGAAGGGACGAGATATTGCTGTTGGAAGGTCTCAACATTCAAGAATCCAATCGTCAGCGCTAGCGGATACCCCTCCTTTCGAGAGATTGGATTCTTCATATTCCGGTTTTGTTCGCTTCTTTCCAAAGTAAATAGAAATACGCTTTGTAGCTTCTGGCCGCAGTTTTGTTTTGTAGCATGAAGCAGACTTTTTGTTCAGGTGTAAAAACAATTGTTCCTACTGTATTTTCCCACATCATGATAAATGCAGGCGTTCGTATTCCTTTTTGGAAGTATCGTTGTTGACAGTAGGGTCTCTTCTCTCTTTTTTTTAAGTGCCATGTTTCGTAATCATAAATGACTTTGCCAGATATTTTGAGTTTGGTTCTTGTTTTGTGATAGTCTCTGAAGTATGCATGAAAATATGTGCTAGCTTCTTTTGAGTATCCTAGCACAAGTATTTCATCCTTCGTTTTGTTTTGATAGAGTGACATGTCAAAAAAAGTTTTAATTCCTCTTTGTCCATTGAGTATCTCTGCTTGCGATTGTTCATGTTGTGAAGATATGTTGTTGAGCTCAGGAAGTAGTTGTTGGAAGGCTGTTTCTTTTCTTGTTATCTCCTGTTTTTGTTTTTCTATTACTTCTTTTAGTCGTGTTGGAGGGAGTGAATTATATTTTTGAATTCTTCCTTCAGTTACTGTGCTCACCAACCCTTTAAGAATGAGTCTGTTGAGTACGTCATATATTTTTGAGCGAGCGATTCCTGTTTCGTTCACAAGTATTCCTACTTTACTCAGTCCGTGCTTGAGAAGTGTGATGTACGTCTTACTTTCTCCATCCGTGAGACCGAAAATCTCGAGTTTTGTAATATCCATGAATTTCCTTATGCGTCGCTCCCTTTTAAACATTATTATTTGCTAACCCCCCAGGGTATCAGCGAAAATTAATATGCTAACTTCTATTATTAGAGTTCGGGAGTGAGTAATATGTCTAAGACTAACATTTTTGAACATCGCGAAAAACTTTATAGTAACCTAAAAAAAGAAATTGTTTCGAAACCTCAGGTATATCCATTAGAAGGAGTTTGTTCTCCTGAGAGTGGAAATAAGGTTTTTGTTATTGACGTTTCTAGGCAGTCGGGTAGTCATTACCGTGGTGTTTTTGTTCATTTAATTGAGTTATTAGAAAATAATGGTGTTTCTATTGATAAAAAAAGGCATCCTGTTAATCCTAATACTGCTATTCTTGTTGAACCAACTACTGGTAACGGGGGTGAAGACTTTATTCGAGCAGCGAGTGAACTCGGTTATGAATGTCATGTAGTGATGCCAGAAGGTATGCCTCTCGCACGTTATCGTCCTATGATTGAACTAGGTGGTTCAGAAGGAACAGTTATTCGAACGCCAACAGAAGATTACGCTATTGGTATGAGAAATAAACTTGCAGAACTTATTTCTTCAAATCCCGCTAGGATCGATCATGGCGAGAAATTTTTTGCGAGTCCAAATCATTGTTGTAATGAGCGTGCTACCGTAACTACTTCATTGATGGCAAGAATGATTGATGCATATGTTGAGAGTTTTACATCTCAACCTGTTAAGGATGTGGATCTTGCTGTTTTTGCGATGGGGAATGGTTCAAGTGTTCTTGGTCCCGGAAAACGGGTTAAGGAGTTGTGGCACGATGAGAAAGTTCACTGTGTTGAATCGCTTGCCTCTGGTTTATTTTTTGATAGATTTTGTCATGCACGTTCTCTTTCTGACTACAAAGCGCTTTTCGATATTGATACTGCTAGTTATGATAATAATCAAGCAAGTCCTTTGATGTCTGCGTTCTCGTTATATGGCACAAACGTACCCCTTGGTGTATCGCTTCCATCGCAAGATAGTGCGCTTGATGGTGTGGTTGATGATGTAGTGTTAGTTAATGATAGTCGTGTTGATGCGTTACATGCAAAATTAATAGATTCTAAGATTGCGAGACGTAATGCGAGAAATCTGGTGTTTTGGGATGTAGTTCAACAAGATTTGCGAGATCTTGGTTACTCATTTGGCAACTCAAGTGCTGCGTGTGTTGGTGTTGCGCTTCGCTTGCTCGAGAACAAAAGGGACAAGACTGTGTTAACTGTTGTGTATGATTGTCTAGATAAATACCGCGATTGACAGAGTATTGAGGAGTTTGAATAACTTATCAGAAATAGTCAAACTCCTCAAAGAAGAGGTTTGAATCCAACACAAAACGAGGGTTATTCAAACCTCTCAATTAAAATTAAGTATTCTTTCATTCTTCGTCGTTCTAAGTTCTGCGGTTAACACATCGCGAACTTGTGAATCTTTGTGAA
>JAHFPE010000038.1 GCA_023261345.1 Candidatus Woesearchaeota archaeon | reverse complement strand
AATTCTGAGTCAACGTTGATTTTTCGAGTGATGCAGCGCAAATTCGGACAAGCATACACTTCTCGTATAATATTTGGCGAAGGACATGTCAATTTTTGTGTAACCCTTCCAACGTTGCGTTTTTCAGTTCCGCAGTTTTTTCCTGGATACTCAATAGTATCTCCTTTGTACTCTATTTTATTGACGACAATTCCTGGAGAAAGAAGTAACACTCTTTTGATGCGCTCTTCTGGAATGTCAAATCCTTCGTACTTTACGACGTACTTCCATTTTCCTTTTGAGTCAGTAACTCTACCAGAAGGTAAGTGTTTAGTTGGAGGTCCCATGATTTCTAGAATTCTCATGAACAATCGGAAATCATCTGGAATCTTGTCAATTGCCCAACCCTCCTGAATAGGACCTATGGTGTATTGGCGAAGCTTGTTTACATCCGCCGCAATAGGTTCTTCTTGTACATCAATTCTTGCTTCAAGTGTGTCTGACACAAAAGGTGGCAAGTCACCATTTGCTGATTCAGTGAGAACGAGAAGAAGTTCCGCAGCTCTGGTCCATGTTCCATTTCCCGCTTGTTCGAATGCAATAAACTTCTTGTGATCTTTCACCCCTTCTTCAACTTCTCCAAATGTTTCATCTATTGGTAGAGCGTGCATTATCCACGGACAGTTTTTGGCGGGCAACTGTTTTAATTGCAGAGTGAGTTTTCGTATATATTCTGATTTATGATCTTCTGACATTCCTTGATCAAATCGTTCTTTTTGTGGACGAGACAAGTATAATACATCTTTTCCTTCAAGCAATGCAGTAGAATATTCTTCTGCTTCCGCAAATGTTCCGCCTACTCGCGTAATTCTTTCCTTGTATAATTCAGGAAGCTTGAATTCTGGAGCTGAAAGAAGCGTGTAGTTATTTCCTTCATATTTGAGCAAAACTTTGAGCAATGAATGAATTGTTCTACTGTTCTCTAAATCTCCTTGAAGGACAATGTTAAGATTATTGAGTCGTCCCATTCTTTCTTTGATTGTGAACATGTCCAAAATTGCTTGAGAAGGATGCTCATGTCTTCCATCGCCCGCATTAAAAACCGAAATTCTTGGATACCCTTTATTATTGCAGTATCCATCAAGCACTCTTGCAGCATGCCAAGCAGCACCTTCTTCTGAAGAACGAATAACAACATAAGAAAGCCCGTGCTGTTCAACAAGTGTTTTAAGAGTATCAGCGATCGACTCGTTTTTTGCGAATGAAGAAGCTTTAGGATCCGCAATGACTAGCGGATCTCTCCCATCAAGAATTTCATTAGCTCTAAAGAAAGAACCAGTTGTTCGCGTACTTGGTTCGAGAAATATTAACGCACCAGTTTGACCGTGCAATGCGATTCGGTACTTTTGAGAAACTTCAATTCTTCCTCGAGGAGAAGCTTTTTTTAAATCCGCTGCAAGTGCAATAATGTGTCTAAGTTCTGCTCTTGAGAAATCATCAATACTGAGTAAATGACGACCAAAAAAAGATTGTAGACGGCTTTCATCCATGCGAATCTTTGGGACTTTTGGCGAGATGTTTTAAAAGATTGCGAAATGGATGAAAAATTGAAACTGATTCATTATTCTAAACGCGTCAAGTCTTGAAATGCACCTCTGTTTTACGAGACGTACTTATCCTCTCGAAAGTTTTTTTAGAACTTCAAATGAAACCAATCTTCCACTGTTAAAATAGTCTTTTACTGCATTCTCGAATTTCCACGCTGGAACAAACCCAATCATTTTTTTTGCAAGAGTCATGTCACATTCTGTATATGATTGGTACTGTTCTGCATACGGATTTTTCATGTACTCTGTTTTCTTGCCGAGTCCAAGAATCTTATTTAGTACACGAATGACTTCGTTGAACGAAATTGCCTTTCCACCGCCGCAATTTACGATACAACTTTTTTTTGCGCAACTTGCAAGCAAATTCGCTGCCACAACATCCTTGACGTAAATGTAGTCTCTTTTTTGTTCACCAAACTCAAACACACGAGCATTCCCCGCAAGCATTTGCTCTGCTAGCTGATAAATCAAGGTTGCCATTTTTCCTTTGTGTGATTCGCCAGGGCCAAACACATTACAATATCGTAATCCAACGATCACAATATCAAGGTGTTCTTGTGCGAATTGAATAGCGAAGTCATCAAGCAACTTTTTTGATTCTCCATAAACATTAAGCGGTTTTAATCTAGTCACTCCTTCTATATACGGTGCGGGTTCAGCGCCGTATACTGCTGTTGAGCTTGCGTACACAATATGCTTACATCCATTTTGTACGACTGCAGAAAAAAGTTCCTTTGAGCTTTGAACATTAACCACGAACATACGTTCGCGGTCATGCACAAGCGTGTCAGTAATTGCTGCTTGATGAAATATGGCATCAAAACGACCTAACGATAGCCAGTCTATAGTTGTTAAATCCTCTTCAATTAGTTTGACACTTGAAGGAATGTTTTGTTCGTTACGTTTTCCTGTCGTCACAACTTCGTGACCTTGCCTAACTAATTCGTGAACAATATTAGAACCTATCAAACCACTACCACCAGTTACGAGATAACGCATAAGACACAATTAGATGCAGGGCGTTTTAAAGGATTATGAATGAGAACTCTTTTGGAGTATAGCTGATTGCGGAAGATTTAACTTTCGAATTCTGAGTGTTCTTTGTCGCAGATTATTTTTCAACACAATCTTAATAATTCTTTAATCGCACAATCTATATAAACTTTCTTCGACAAATAAACCTCGTGATTCCACTTTCAACGTCACTAAAGTACTACAAGCGTAAAGATGTTCAAGAAGCAATTGTTGCTGCAGCAGAACACAAAGAAGTTGCGGTGGTATTTGGAGAAAAAGGATACGGCAAAAGGCCTGACGTGCTAGTTTATCCACGAGATGTTCTTGCATTCGCACAACAAGGCGCAACTTCATTTCACTGCAGCGAAGAACTCTGGAGCAATCCACTTCAGATCCGAACAGGAATGTCAAAATCCGAACTTTCGAAACTTCGAACTGGGTGGGATATGATCATTGATATTGACTGTCCAGTTCTTGATTACAGCAAAGTTGCAGGACATGTTCTTGTACAAGCGTTGCAACATCATGGAATACAAAGTTTTGGCGTAAAATTCTCGGGAAATCACGGATTTCATATAGGAATTCCAGCAAAAGCATTTCCTGATGTAGTACAAAATACGCCAACTGCAGCACTATTTCCTGACGGGCCACGATTCATTGCTGCTTACTTACAAGACTTCACTAGAGAAATGCTCGCAAAAGAACTGCTTTGCAGATATTCTATTAATGCGATGTGCACTTCAACAAAAAAAACATTCGCAGAAGTTGTAGTCAACAACGTTTTTGATCCGTACAAACTTCTTGCGATCGATACAATACTTATTTCCTCTCGACACTTGTATCGAATGCCCTACAGCTTTAACGAAAAATCAGGGCTTGTAAGTATTCCTATACGTCCAGAAGAGGTACTTACGTTTGATAAGACTCGCGCGATCCCAGAGCGAGTTGTTATCGAAAGAAATTTTATGAACGAATCACAGTTGCGTTCAGGAGAAGCAAGACAACTGATCTTGCAAAGTTTTGATCATTGCATGCGATCCAAAGTTGAAGAAACTGACCGTGCAAAACAGGTACGAGAATTCTCTGATACAAACGCAGAAATCATGGAAGCAGTACCGGAACTATTCTTTCCACCGTGCATGCTAAATATTCTTAAAGGAGTTGATGATGGAAGAAAACGCTGCCTTTTTGTCCTTGTCAATTTTCTCTCGAGCATTGGTTGGGGTATTGAGAAAACAGACGCCTTCCTTCTTACTTGGAACACGCGCAACAAAGAACCACTTCCCGAATCACACATTCACAATCATATACGATATCATTATTCACAGCATTCACAGGGTAAACAAAAACCAGTGCTACCACCAAACTGCTTTAACCAACAATACTACATGGAACTTGGCTTTTGCAAACCAGACGGATTTTGCCCAAAAATAAAAAATCCGGCGAATTACGCAATACTCAAGCAAAAAATAACTGCAGCCCAGACTCTCCCGAAGAAACGAGGAAAAGCTAAAACTGATAATAAAACTGAAACTGAGATGAGCGCGGAACATCGGAGTAATTCAACTATAAAAATGGAAAGAATTGATAATAAGAAATGAACATTATTTACTTTTCTATAATTAGTTTTTAGTAATTCTCCTTCCTTTAAAAATTAAAAAAACCTAATGAGTTTAAAGTACTTACTTATCTATAAGAAGTCTTCATAAAATATGGTCTAAGGTTGAATGCAATTATGATCTTTTTATGCTTCACAAATTATTTAAGCTCTTTCGCAGCAATAACTGGGATGGTGTGGAATCAGATAAAAACAGTTCTTTTGCTTAGTGCTCTTACTGGAATAGTTCTTTTGCTCGGAGGATATGTCGGAGGAACAGCGGGACTTACGATCGCATTCGTTCTTGCGCTAGGAATGAATGCAATTTCATATTTCTGGAGTGATAAAATTGTATTAATGATGTATGGCGCGAAAGAAGCTGCAAAAAAAGACTATCCGCAATTACACAAGATTGTTGAAGAAGTGAGTTGTGCAGCAGGAATTCCTAAACCCAAAGTCTACATTATTCAGTCAGCAACTCCAAATGCGTTTGCAACAGGCAGAAATCCGTCGAATGCAGTTGTTGCAGCAACAAGTAGCATTCTTCAATTGCTTTCAAATGAGGAATTAAAAGGAGTCATTGGACATGAAATTGGACACGTCAAAAACAGAGATATCCTCATTTGTACAATTGCTGCAACTCTTGCAACTATCATAAGCTACGTTGGACAAATGCTGCAATTTTCCGCAATATTCGGAGGCGGACGCGACGATAGAAACAGTGGAAGTTTTCTTGGCATGATTGCAATTGCCATACTTGCTCCAATTATGGCGCTACTCATTCAACTTGCAATTAGCAGAAGCAGAGAATACATTGCTGATGAGACTGGCGCAGCAATTACTGGAAAACCACAACATCTTGCATCAGCACTTCGTAAACTTGAAGCAGGAGTGAAGCAGCACCCTATGAGGATGGGAAGTCCGGCAACCAGCAGTTTATTCATTGTGAATCCATTTTCTGCAAGTGCACTCGTTAGTTTACTTAGCACACATCCGCCAACTGCCGAGAGAGTGAAGCGATTGGAAGCGATGAAGGTCTAACTTCATTTACAGATGCTAGTTGTTCTTTGTAAATATTTTGTTGGTTAGGGTTTACGTTTTCGTCTTTTTTAGTCTTATCTTTATAAGGAGAGTTCAGCTTCCTTATGCAGGCTAAACGAAGCCGAAAGCGTATTGGATGCGGTATTAGAATTTTATGAGTCCAAAAAGATTTTTCTTGACTACCGTCCTAGAATAAAGATTATTGATGGTTTGTGTCCGGAGAAACCTTTAGCCATGGGTGAAGTACGAGCGGAGAAAGATTTTCTTTTAACTGTAACTGAATATTTAATAACTGCATTCGCACGTACTTTCTACAAAGAGGGCTAAGGTTTGATTGTTTCAAATGAAGCAATCCGGGAGGCCTCCTGCGTTTCATTTAAAATTGCAACGCCAACAATAATAGAACTTGCTAATGTGAAGAATGATCGTTTCGCAGACTGCGACATTGTTCTCTGGGGAAAACATCCAAAATCGCAGAAACAGCTTGAGGAAGTCCTTGCTCACGAAGTGTGGCATTTAATTGATGAGAAATATGGACTCCCTAGCGTAGCGCCCCTAGCGTTCGAAACTGCTGCATACTAGGCCAGCAGAACAATGGTGGGACGTACTTTTCCAAAAGGACCTGAAGAGGTAGCGGACATGGCTGGATTATTTACTTCATGTGCTGCATGAATTGTTGAACAGTGTATTTTCGAAGACAAGAACCCATACCAAACGTTGTTGCAAAAAGACCGAAGACTTGAAATTCAAAAAGAGATAGTCAACCGAATTGAACCAGTACTCGTGAAAAGATTTGAAGCATTCATAAATACAACAGAAGGAAAAGCAATGATGAAAGAACAAATGGAACAAGAAGGGGATATTCCTGCAGTACAAAAGCTTAGAGGCAATTTAACATCTAGAAACATCATAAACATGTTCCAAGAAATGGGCGCATTCACTCTTGCCAAAGAATTAGACGGACAGGATTTATCGAAAATGATGAACTGGTATAGACTTGCTGGATTCAATTAATCGCGAGCTTGAACAGGAGAAAAATCCCTGGTTCTGTTCAAGTATTCCTCCAGACGAATGTTATTTCTGCTAACAACACCTCTATCGTGCGGAACAAAAGCTTCAGAAAGCAACAAATCACGAACTCCACCTTGAGGGAGATACTCATTTGGTAAGGGCACAAGTTTCCCTTTTTCAAGAGTGTACACTTCAGTTGCCATTTCTCCATTTCGCAAAGGAACGAACAAAAGTCCCTTCTCTTTTACTGTTGCTTCAAGCTTTCCTGATGCGCTATTTTGCGTATCCTCCACGTGATATCCAGTCAATGAACCGCCTTCAGGTAATTCTATTCTGAAAGAATAAATAACTTGAGCAGAATTTGTTTCTGAGCTTAATTGGGTAAGCGTACGTCCTGGAATTGGTTTTAATGTCAAGTTTTGAGAAATAGCAAATACATTTCTTGAGAGTCCAGCAGGTACATACGATTCGTCAACGCGAAGAGCAAATTGCTTTTTCTCATTTGCATACTTCACAGATGCGGCGTAAGGTTTTTCTAATGCCTTCCCGCTTCCTGTAACTCCCAATAACACCTCTCCTGTTGAGTTCACCAATAATAATTCCTCTGCAATTTCTTGAAGAATACCACGTAGAGGCGCTAGGGCAAGCGTTCCAAGCGTTATATCCTCGTTAGTTGCATAAGGAATTTGAACATATCCAGATAATAGTTTTGCGACATCATCACTAAAACCACCAGTATTTCTTTGTTGCCGAACAAGCATGAAATACTCCGAGTCT
>JAHFPE010000037.1 GCA_023261345.1 Candidatus Woesearchaeota archaeon | reverse complement strand
TCATTTTGATCCAATCTCTCAACGTCTTAATCTTTATGATAAGGCAGGAATTAAGATTGGTAGTGCAAGTATTGATGTTGCAAAAGAGACGTACATTACTGACCCTACCACCGGTAAAGAGGAACGAATCGTGTCCAACCTTAATCTTGATTCTGGTGATTTTGTCCTTGCAAAACCAACAGTTTCTGTGGAAAGAAATGCCATAGAAAAGAACGCGAATGGCGCAAATCTTGTTGGTGGAAAACCCGTTAGTGTTGTTGCTTCACGAGACTATTACAGTGCAGATGCTGTTGTGTACGATCCCAATAAAGGAACATTTATTGCTAATTTGGTAAGCGCTAGCGAAACACAAACTGGAACGCGAGTTGTGAAGAGCAGTTACATTACAGAGGTAAAATTAGGTGATGAGACATACACTCATTTAGGAAAGACGCAATTACTTTTTATTGAGCCTAGCGACACACTCACGTGGGGTGCTGCATCTCTTCCTGCAGCAGCTATTTTTGGAATTCCGCAGGCAGTTGATTTTAGTGAATTAAGCATAAGTGAAGATGCAAAAGACAAATCTGCAATAGGATTCACTGTTAAAAAAGGGTTATCTGAATTTGTAGGAGATCTTAGTGGCGCAACAAGTAATGGAAAAGTTGACGTTAGTGCATTTGCGCGTAGTCTAGGACATGATGCAGTAGGAGCTATGGAATTAAAACTGCACGTGCGTGACACAGATCTTGTTACTGATGCAGAAAGAAAAGGTTTTGATAAAATTAATCAAGAGTATTTGCAAGGAAAAATAACTGATTCTACATTCGTGAACAAACTCACAGACATGTATATACTAGCTAAAAAAAATGCAAGAGACGGTGCTTCTGGACCTATTGTATTCTATCCAACAACAATCAAAGAGTCCTGGATTGACGCTTCAGATAATAATGAATATTCACGCTTACTTCAGGTTCGACCAGTTTTTGATAATGAGAATCATTTCATTAAAATGCAGGAAACAACAATATCTAGTGATACAAGTAAAGTACCTTCCTTAACTGATAAAACTTCGCGAACTACCATCGCAGGTAAGGTAGATACCAGTGAGACTGCAAGAGACACATTTAAAATGGTTGTTCAAGGATTATGGAGCGGAAATAGTGCTGTTGGTGATGTAATGACTGTCATGCGAACTATTGGTACGTTTGCCGCGCCAGGAGGACCTGTTGTAGGTCTTCTCGTAATGAATGGTCCACGCGCACTGCATGCAGCAGATAACTTATTCTCAAAACTACCCGAGTTCACAAACGCATACAATAACGTGCAATCGGTAGGAATTTATGATGAAAACTTCCTGAATTATGCCACGCAAGAACTGCGAAGTACTAGTTCGAAAGTCGATCAGAGTGAATTCATCAAAAAGATCAAAATGCAGTCAGACATTAATAATGATCCATCAAGTATATCCAAGATTGATTTCACACCAGAGCAGCGATCAACCCTACAGAAATTTGCGAAAAAATATTATGTTGAAACACTCGCAGCTCCACTCGATCCATATGATGAATACTTTACACAGCAAGCAGTTGCTGCACTAACTTCTAAACAGATTATTCTTTCACATAGTCACGAAAATCTACCTCCATCAGACCAAGCGTTGCTTGAAAAGATTGAAAAGCAAAACGTCATAAATTTCTATAAATCAACTGGCGAACCGATTTTAATTGAGAACCCCCAAAACAGAAAATTTGGTAGTCAACATAAGATTCCCCTTCCAACCACTCTCACACCTGAAGATTATCGTGACATTCGTCAAATAAATATCGACTATCTGAAGAAGCTTGGCAACGCCATGAATGATGTGCAGAAACAAACACTTGCGTACTTGGTCGGAGTTCAAGCACAGGAAGGAAAGGAATTACGCAGCAAACGTCTAACTTCAAAGGTTCAGCCAGAATTCAATAGAGATCGCAGATAACGTTATCTTTCACGCTGATTCTTTTCGCGTGATTTTCCTTCTCGTGCAATTCTCTCGATTTCACTTGCGACTTCTTCTGCAGTTTTTCCACATTTAAACGATACATCATATACTATTTTTGGTTCTTTGCCTTGAGACATTCTATATACGTCACAGCCGGAGTACCCATCAAGATCACAAACCGCAAAGCCTGGAGTATCATGAAGTAATTTAGTTAGTTTATCATTCCACTTTTGTTGTTCAACTGAAGGAATCGCCGATAGAACAACCAAATATGGTTTATCTCCTGCAATAAACCTCAACATGTCTGCCTTATTCTGATCGTTAGAAGAATGCTGAAAAATCCCTTTCACTGCCCTAACAGACGCAACAAAACCCTCTCCTGAAGAATACATGCACCCGCTCGTTGCTACAGACCCAAGGGCTGCAACAGTAGCAGATGCGTAAAGAATGACTCGTGCGCCTAAATCTCCCTCTCTCTTTTGCCAGTTCATACCTGTAGAATATACTTGTGGAATTTAAACCTTCGTGTCATCCTCCTTAAATACTTCTCATTGACGTCCAAGTGAAGAATGGTTCATTCATCGCGACGTTGGTCTAGTTATCTGATAGTTCCAGTTGCAGTAGGAATACTTTTCTATCAGCAAATTGCTCTTTGGAATATTAGGCGGGAGAACGAATCAGTTCACGAAACACTAAGTTCACTTAATGCGGCAACAGAAAAGTTCGAGACTTATAATAATCAGCTAGAAGCGTTGAGTCTTCACTTGAAAGCAGAAGCAGAATTTCAAAAGAAAATGGCGCTAACATCCGCACAACACTTCCAGAATTTGGAGTCTCTTTTTGAAAAAAGTGCCAAAGTGTATGATCCTCCGCATTCGCCCATTATTCGTCAATTAATGTGCTACAACAATCTTTTCACAGCTGTGCTTTCAACCTGCAGCATTGCTCCACAAACAACTGCAAGATTCAGAAGAATGTACATTTCAGTATGCGTTGAACGCTGGCGTAATGAGAATGCGGGATCGCTTGCGACTTCTGAAGAGGTAAGCACGTATGAATGTCAGAAGTGATATTCAGTAATCTTTATACATTGCTTAATCAAGTATATCTATGTCATGTCTGAAACTTTCACTGAAATTGCAGAAGGTCTGTTTGCGATTCACATCGCTCTTTGGCACGCGCCTTCTCAATCTCTTATTTTTTCAGACTTGCACATTGGTTATGAGGCAGAATTGCACGCCAAAGGAGTGCTTGTTCCAAACTTCCAAACTAGCGATGTTATTGAAAGAATAAAATACATACTACATCTTCTAAAAAGACAAAAGCTTTGTCCTGTGAACATCGTGCTCAATGGTGACCTGAAGCATTCATTTGGGAAAATAAGTAGTCAAGAATGGACGGGGATAGAGAGGATAATTCGTTTTTTGCAACAGCACTGCAAGAACGTGATTATCGTGAAAGGAAACCATGACGTTCTATTAAGCCATATTGCAGAACGCTTCAACCTCAAAACTGTTCCATCATTTAAAATAGGAGGTCTTCTTGCGTTGCATGGAGATAAACTTCCAACAAAAGAAGAATTAGATGGAGTTACAATTATTGTTACAGGGCATGATCATCCTGCGATACAGTTATCAGATGGAGCAAAGCGCGAAAAATACAAATGTTTTCTTGTCGGCAAATACTTGCGTAAAATTCTTGTTGTTCAGCCAAGTACTCAACCACTTGTGCAAGGAACTGATGTTCTTTTGGGAACATATTTGAGCCCTCTACTTCCTTCTAACGTAGGAAAGTTTCGAGTATTTGTGGTGGATGACGTAACCTGCAGGGTGCTTGATTTTGGGCCTGTACGAATTATTGTTGAAAATTGCAAAAGTTTTTGAACTCTTCTGCTGAAATGTACCTTTTCGGCAGAATTTACCATACGAGCAAAAAACACAAAAGTTTCACAATTAATGTGTTTTGCCATTAGATCAAGCTGATTTAGAATACTTTTTTAGAATTTTAAACACCTCATAGGGTTCAGAAATGTTGCTTATGAGGTATGGTCGTGAAGGTCCTGCTGTTGCAATTGCAATACTTCCACTTGTATTGCCGAAGAGGACATCAAAAAACCCGACGAGCACTGCTGCGCTTGTGATCTTATTAAAGTCGACAACTCCAAAATCACGTCCTATTATTCCTGTCTGAATGAGGATGCGTTTCTCAGTGATCATGAAGTATGTTTTGCGAAACAAGAAAATTTTGTAGAGTGGAAACCAAATGATCATCAAAAGACCCATGATGAGAAAAAAGAGAATGAGAAACCACAATGTCTTTCTAGCTATAAGGATTAGCGGAATTGCCGCTGCAAAAAATACGATTCCTGCAAGTCCAATTTGACTTCCAGAAAAAACAAAAGGCAAAAAATTTGGCGCGCCTTCCCACAAAACCTTCTCATTCTTCTCAAGCACCTTGTCAAGTTCGCGCATTCTACGATCTGCTTAAATCAGAGTATATAAACTATAGTGTGCAGATTACGATTTAAGAAATACTATTTTCTTTCTGCAATGATCTCGTTCTTTCTGTTACGTAATTGAATAGTGTTATCAGGAAGGTATGTCCGCAACAATTTATTGTATGTGGCTCTTCGGTATGCTTGAATAATACAGTCGATCGTGCTTGGGCCTATTGTCTGAAAACTCTTGCGTAATTTGAATGTGCAGTTCTTCGCAAGTTCCGCAGTGTATGTTTCTGCATCGCCCTGAATCTCTATAACACAGTTTTCTGACATTCTGCCAATTCTATCTCCTGCATTTCCACTAACGAGTACGTTGATGTATGCTGCCTCTTGGAACGTTTGATGGCCTGCGTCTCCATGAAGAGTGAAGTGGAGGACTTTTTTAGGACTGCAGCGTAGTTCGTATCCTAAATAATCAATGTTTTGAGTTGTTGTGATGTTAAAGTTGGAATGTCCCGCGTAATATGATTGTTGAATGAGTTGAGTGAGTACGAATCCTCGCATCATTGAAATAGGTGCTAACCTGATAGTGCTATCCAAAACTTCCTGAATTTCTTGTGGCGTGAGAACAAATTTGTAAAATTCTTTTGATAATTTGTAAAAATCAGATCCACCTTCTCTTGACTCAGCACATTTTCTTAGGTATTCTGCAAACGCGTCTTGAAATGGAGCGAGGCGTTCATTTCGAATAGCTTTTTCTGGATTGCGATCTTCAGGAGTTTGAAGTCCTGGATAGCGTGCCATTGCGACAGTAGTCATATGAGGCGCTCCTCGAGGGGTTCATTGTGCTCGCCTATCAACTGTAGCGTATTCGAGTAGCCCAAGGTCATTACCGTTTTCGGGATGTTACTGAATGTCTGTTCATCATAAACTTTGAATACGCATTGACTTGCTCCTCTTCCCACAAGAACCATCTTGCCGAACAGGTGAGTGGCATGACCTTCGAGTCCTTTATGAAAGTGAAAAGTAGAGAATGCTGCTTCTGCAGCAGCTGGAGAATCAACTGTTCCTAAAAAATCAAGATTAAGTTCTCTTCCGTATTCTCCAGTGAATGAAGATACGTTTCCGTTTACTTGTGCATGTACACGTTCAGAACGGTAAAAACTATTGGATTTCAGATTTCCCCGTACGTGAATTTTGTACGGTTGTATTGTGCCTTTCAGCATTGAACCGAATTCTGCAATTGTGCAATGCGGAGGAATGACGAAATCAAATTTGGTGTTTCCATTTTCGTATGACTTTTTCATAAGCGCATTAACTGCAGCACCTCTTGTACTTTCTGTGCCATATCCCGCAATCGCAGCAAGAAACATGTTGATTTGTTGCGGAGCAAGAATTGGATACATATATTCTTCTGCCATTTCGCAAAGACGTTCAATTGTGTGCACGTGTAAGCTTAGTATTATGTTATATTTTGAGCAAAGCTCTTTGTAGTTGCGTATTGCTTCTTCCAGTGCGCCATCTTTTTCAATTGGTTGTAATTTGCTGCGATCTGGTATCGGAAGATTTCCATACCTCATCTCCGCGTGTGTCGTTAGCATTTGCTTTCCTCAAGAATTTTATTTGTTCCATTTTGAAGAAGTTTAACTTTACAGTTCGTGCGACTCAGAGGATTCCCTCGAGTATTTTCATAGGCTTTTTTGGTGTATACTTCGAATGAGCAGCGTTGCGCATTGTTTCCAAGGTGTGCTGCGTTGCCGTGTATGCGTATAGTACAATCATCTGCGTTGCCTGCACAAAAATCTGCATTGCCTATAATTTCTAGACGTGATTTTCGTAAGAAATGCGCGGGGAGCCCATTCGCATCACCACGAATTATTCCATCAATGTATTGTGCTCCGAAAAAAGCATTGTACGTACCGTCACCGTTGATACGAACCACATACGGTTGATGAGGCGATCCTTGCAATTTACCTCCTAAGTGATTTACGAAAAGGTCAGGAGGAATTATTATTTCAAATTCTCTTTTTCGAGACGCGTATGCTGCGTGAATTAATGAGGTAATTGCCGGACCCCTATACTTAAGATTTAATTCGGGTCTGCAGACTTGGTGAATGAAAATATTTAGTTCTGCCGGGTTAAGAACTGTAGTCAATCTTTGATTCGCAATTCTCGAAAATTCAGACCACTCTGCATACCCTGCCCTTACTTCAAGAATGGGAAACTCTACAAGAAGTGCGCGGTACGCTTGTAATGCCTCATTTACGAGATTGTCTTTGCGAGGAGCTTCAGGGCGTAGTTCTTGAGGGATAGGTAGGCCTGGATATCTTGCCATAGCTGCATTCATACCAGCACCTCTTCTATGACTTCTATTGTTCCTTCTTTAACGAGCTGAATTTTGTGACCTTGTCTTGTGGGGATGTGCAATCGCTTAAATTGTTCGAAATCATCTTGAGTATATAGTTGAAGTTTGCAGCAATGTGCTTTTTGCAAAATTTTTGGGTGAAGACGGATTCTCGAGATTATTTCCTCGTTAATGTGTTGAAAACGAAAAATTGAATTTTCAGCTTCATATCCTAGATTCATTGAAAAAAATCTATCAAAGTAGCAAGGTAGTTCCTCAAACTCAAGGAAAACGGATTTTGCTTGGTATGCAGTGTCAGGTCCGCAGTTTCCTTTCACGATTGCATTCACGTTTTTTGAATTGCGAAATGAAAGCCCTCCTAAATCTCCCATAATTCGTAAGTTGTATGGTTGTTCTTTGGTTCCACAAAGCTGCGCTCCAAATTCGAATGTCTCCAGATTCTCTGGTATGGTAATGGCGAATGAATGAAGTCCGTCTGCATATGCGTTGTGG
>JAHFPE010000036.1 GCA_023261345.1 Candidatus Woesearchaeota archaeon | reverse complement strand
ATGCATACAATGGGAAGAAATAACAGAGCAGCAGTTCAACATGCACGCGAAAAAATCGCGGCAATTCTGCATTGTTCTCCTGAAGAAATTATTTTTACATCAGGAGGAACTGCGAGTGTGAATCTTGCAATCAAAGGAATTGCATTAAACTCATTAAAGGAATATCGATCAAAGCAGCACCCTGAAGAAAGTACTGAAATAAAAGACAGGTCAAAGAATCCTCCTCACATTATTACGCAGGTTACTGAACATCCAGCGGTGCTTGAGTCATGTAAATATTTGCAAGAGCAAGGAATTGAAGTAACATATCTTAATGTTGATAAGCAGGGAATGATTCGTTTAGAAGATCTCGCTAGAGCAATTAAGAGAGAAACAGTGCTTGTTTCTATAATGAGTGCAAATAATGAAATAGGCACTTTGCAACCATTAAAAGAAATAAATGCGATTTGTAAAAGGCATCATGTTCTTTTTCACTCTGATGCGGCGCAAGGATTGTTTTCTTCAGATGGCGCATATTGGGAAGTTCCAAATTCAGAGGATATGCCAGATCTACTATCTCTAAATCCAGCTAAATTGTATGGTCCGAAAGGAATTGGAATTTTGTACAAACGTAGGGGTGTTAACTTATCTCCACTCATTCATGGTGGGGGACAAGAATATGGCCTACAGTCAGGAAGTGAAAACGTTGCAGGAATGGTTGGAAGCGCATCTTGTCTTCAAAAAATGGAAGAACAAAGTATCGAAGAAGGAACGCGAGTTTTTAATTTACGCAATAAATTACTCGTTGTTTTTGAAGCGTGTGGCGCGGTTCTCAACGGTCATCCTACATTACGTGTTTACAATAATTTGAATGTTTTGCTTCCTTTGCAAGCAAAAATTGATGGAGATCAGTTCGTTCTTCGTTTGAATGAAGAAGGGATTTATTGCGGAGCAGGAAGCGCGTGCAGTACATCCACAATGAAAACAAGCCATGTTCTCAAAGCAATCGGATGCACGAATAGAGAAGCTCGAACAAGTGTGCGAATCACCCCTGGAAGATTTACGACGACAAAAGATGTTGATCAGACGATTTCTAGCATCCAAAAAGTTTTAGGAAAGGTGAGTGTGTGCTTGAGATAAAAGATTTACATGTGAGTGTTGCAGGGAAAAAAGTGCTAAATGGTCTTACACTAAGTATTCCTGATGGCGAACTTCACGTTATCATGGGTCCCAATGGTGCTGGAAAGAGTACTCTTGGGCTTGTTCTTGCAGGACACCCTAAATGTATAATCGAAAGCGGAACAGTAATGTATAACGGAAAAAATGTTCTTAGCATGTCTCCTGAAGAGAGAAGTGTACTAGGCATGTTTCTCGCATTTCAGTATCCTTTTGAAATTCCCGGAGTCACTCTTTCTCATTTTCTGTATACAACTTGCAGAAAAAAAAATCCAACGCTCAAAGCATCAGAATTCCGTACTCATCTGACTTCTGCTCTGGCTCTAGTTGGTCTTCCAGCGACATTTGCGGAGCGTCACTTAAATGTGGGTCTTAGTGGCGGAGAAAAAAAGCGTTGCGAAATAGTTCAAATACTAATGCTCTCTCCTTCATTTGTTGTACTTGATGAAGCAGATTCTGGGCTTGATATTGATTCTCTCAAAACAGTTTCATCTGCAATAAACACGTTAAGAAAGAAAGCGTCACTTCCTATGAAAGAAGAAGGAGTTTCAAATAATCCTGATTTTAGTTGCTTACTCATCACGCATTACTCGCGTATTTTACAATACATAACACCAGATAAAGTTCATGTTCTTATCGAAGGTAAAATTGCGTTTTCTGGAGATGCAACACTTCCGAGCAAGCTAGAGAAAGAAGGTTATGCATGGTTAGAAGTTGATGAGACTATTGAGAGAGAGAAAACACAAAAAGATTTTATCAGAACTTCTACTGATTCATCGCAGGTGGAGGAACTTCAATGAGTGATGTTCAACTGCTCAACAATGACTATGAAGAAAAGTACGGGTTCAAAGAAGATATCACTCCATTTTATCAAACTCCTAAAGGTCTTACGGAAGAAACAGTACGTCTCATTTCCACAAAAAAAAATGAGCCTGAATGGATGCTTGATATTCGACTAAAGGCGTATAAAGCATTTCTCGCAAAGCCAATGCCAACCTGGGGCACTGATCTAACAAGTATTGATTTTGATTCAATTACGTATTACATGAAATCAAGTGAGAATAATTCTAAGAATTGGGATGATGTTCCTGCAAATATTCGTAACACGTTTGATCGTCTTGGTATTCCTGAAGCAGAAAAAAAGTTTCTTGGCGGTGTTGGAGCACAATTCGAAAGCGAGGTTGTGTACCATAAGCTTCGAGAAGATCTTGAGAAACAAGGAGTGATATTTACTGATACAGACACTGCGCTAAAAGAGCACACGCGTTTACTTCGCGAATGGTTCGGAAAAATAGTTCCTTTTGCAGACAATAAGTTTTCAGCACTCAACACTGCTGTTTGGTCAGGCGGAAGTTTTGTGTACATTCCTCCCGGAGTTCATGTTACAGTACCTCTACAAGCATACTTTCGAATTAATGCAAAAAACATGGGACAATTTGAGCGCACTCTCATTATTGTCGATAAGGGCGCAAGCGTACACTACATAGAGGGTTGTACGGCTCCAGTGTACAGTACTGATAGCTTGCATTCTGCTGTTGTGGAAGTTGTCGCGCTCGAGGGTGCTAAGGTCAGGTACACTACAATTCAAAATTGGTCAAGTAACGTGTACAATCTCGTCACAAAACGCGCATTTGCGTACAAGAATGCAACTGTAGAGTGGGTGGATGGGAATTTAGGTAGTAAGCAAACTATGAAATATCCAAGTGTGTACTTGTGCGAGTCTGGCGCAAGAGCTGACATTCTTAGTGTTGCATTTGCTGGAAAGAATCAGCATCAGGATGCAGGAGGAAAAGTTGTTCATCTCGCGCCTAATACACACAGCAGAATAGTTTCTAAATCAATTTCAAAAGATGGTGGAAGAACTAGCTATCGAGGAATGCTGCGTGTTGCAAAAAATTGTCCTGGAAGCGTGAGCAATGTTCGTTGTGATGCACTGCTGCTCGATGAACATTCTAGATCAGATACATATCCAGTAATGAATATTGATGAAGAACATTTCACGATGGCTCATGAAGCAACAGTTGGCAAGATAGGTGATGACCAGTTGCTCTATTTAATGTCGCGAGGTCTTTCAGAAACAGAAGCTCTTGCATTAATCGTATTAGGTTTTATCGCTGACTTCACAAAAGAACTCCCGATGGAATACGCAATTGAACTTAACAAACTCGTAAAGCTTGAGATGGCTGGAGCAATAGGATGATTGCAGAGCAAACGCCATTGGAATTACAAAAAGAAAAAATCATTGAAGAAATTAGTATTTCTTCATCCAAAGATAACAAGATTCCGGTACGCTACAGTACGAAAAGCAATACTGAAATTCGGATTAATGTAAAAGCAGGAACAACAGTGACTCTTCTTGAGCAATCAGAAATTGGAAAAGTGCATGACGTAAACGTATACCTTGACATATATGAAAACGCACATGTAACACTTGTACGGTTTGTCACATCGCCAACACAAATTACAACGCAAACCAAAATTTTCAGGAATGCAACTCTCACAACCATAACGCTGCTCCTGTCATCTGCAACAGTAGAACGAACTACATGTTTGCATGATGAGGGTGCGGCAGTGGAAGAATATGACTGCGTACTTTTAGCAGGAAAGGAGACGCTAAAACTTTCAACTAAGATTACTAATGAAGCAGCATCTACAAAAGCGCACTCGCTTCTGCGGGGTGTTGCTTGCCAAGAGAGTTCAGTTGAATGTAAGGGACTAATGAAGATTGAGAAGAATGCAAGGCAAGCATCAAGCTGGCTCGGACAACACATTTTTCTCTTAAGTAATCAAGCTCGTGCCCGTTCGCTTCCGTTTCTTGAGATTGAAAACAATGATGTGCAGGCGTATCATGCAGCTTCAGTTAGTCCAGTTGATGATGAACAAATCACGTATTTGCGGAGTAGAGGGGTGACGCTTGATGAAAGTAAAACTTTGCTCGCCCAAGGATATGTTGAGCCAGTCATTCTAAAGATTGTAAACGAAGACATCCTAAGAGACGCGCGTGAATTACTTCGTTCGAGGTGGCAGTATGCGTTATCATGATCTGAAAAAAACTGTGTTCAGCGATTCTGCGCCGCAATCGATAATGAATAGTTCTTCATTCAAAAAAGATTTTCCTTTGCTCGCGAAACAAAACATATTTTATCTTGATAGTGCAGCAACATCTCAAAAGCCGCTTGTAGTCTTGAAGCAAATGGAGAAGTTTTACAAAGAAAAAAATGCGAATCCACATCGAGGGATTTACTCGCTTAGTGAAGCTGCAACTAAAGCGTACGAGAATAGCAGAGAAGTGGTTGCAAAGTTCATCAACGCAAAACCAACTGAAATTGTATTCGTCAAGAATGCTACTGAGGCAATTAATCTTGTGGCAATCTCATGGGGAAAAAAGAACCTTCAAAAGGAAGATAGAATCGTTCTTTCTGAAATGGAACATCATAGCAACATTGTTCCTTGGCAACAGGTTGCACTTGAGACTGGCGCAATAATTGAAAAAATTCCACTCAACACCGACCACTCAGCGCTTGACATGGCTGAGTATGTGAGATTGTTCTTTCCCCAAAGAATGTCTGAGAAAAATTCCAAGTACAAAAAAAAGGTAAAGATTGTTGGAACAATTCATATTTCGAATGTTCTTGGTACAATAAACCCAATTAACGAGATGACAAGAATTGCCCATCAGAATGGAGCTTTGATTCTTGTTGATGCGTGTCAGTCTACGGGTCATCTTCCTCTTGATGTTAAAGAATTGGATGTTGACTTTCTTGTTTTTTCAGGACATAAAATGTTTGGTCCTTCAGGAATAGGTGTGCTGTATGCTAAAGAAGAACATCTCAAGAATATGCCTCCATTTCTAACTGGTGGAGACATGATTAAGACAGTGTCATGGGAGAAATCAACATGGGCTGACTTGCCTCACAAGTTTGAAGCAGGAACTCCACCTGTTGCAGAGGCAGTCGGTCTTGCTGCAGCAATTGAGTACATTTCATCAATTGGATTTTCAGCGATTCATTCTCACGAGAACGATCTAACAAGAATGTTGCATAAAGAATTAGCTGCAATTGAAGGGGTGATAGTTCTTGGTCCTTCACTAAAAACTGCTCGAGGTGCACTTGTAAGTTTTGATGTGAACAACGTTCATCCTCATGATGTTGCTTCAATTCTTAATGAGAGTAAAGTTTGCATTCGTTCTGGTCATCAGTGCGCTATGCCGCTTCATACTTCACTAAATCTTGCGGCATCCTGTAGGGCAAGCATTTCCATTTACAATATTGAAGAAGACATTACAGCACTTGTTGCAGGATTAACTCGCGTGAAAGAGGTCTTTCGATTATGACAATGTACGCAGA
The DNA here is from genome assembly GCA_023261345.1 of Candidatus Woesearchaeota archaeon. Classification (GTDB taxonomy): domain Archaea; phylum Nanobdellota; class Nanobdellia; order Woesearchaeales; family ARS49; genus JAHFOI01. The sequence goes on along the minus strand of JAHFPE010000036.1, from coordinate 1,783 downwards.
AGTGATTCTTGAATATGCACAGAATCCATCGAATAAAAAAGCACTGATTCAGGCAGAAATTATTTCGCACGATACAAATCCCCTCTGTGGTGATGCAGTAACAATATATGCACAACTACAAAACAATGTGGTTTCCAAGTGCACCTTCGAGGGAGTGGGTTGTGCAATTAGTCTCGCAGCAGCAAGCATGCTTTGCGAGCATGTTGAAGGAAGAACTGTAGCAGAACTAACGAAATTAACCAAAGAACAACTCCTTGAATTGCTCGGTATTGAAGTCTCGTATGCACGGCTCAAATGTGCACTTCTCTCTCTTAAAACACTCAAAGTTGGAGCGTACAACTTTCTTGCTACAACAAATCCACAGCCAAGAGACGCAGACTCAACAGATGCGCAAAGAGAAAACGAGAATTCATCTACTACGCAACGAACTTTCGCGAGTACACCTAGCGAGGCCTTGCAATGAATGTTATTGGACTTTCAAGAGATAAACACATTGCGAATGCAGTTCGAAGAGCTGTTGAATTAAGTGGTTTTTCGTGCGCAGGATTACATGTGTGCATTGTTTCCTTGCGAGGTGTAAAGAATGATGTGTGCGAGGAACTAGTGAACGTGCTAAGAGAACAAAAGCCAGCAAGCATAGTTCTTTCACGTCGGGCGCTAGCGCTTGTGAACTGCACAATCACGGTGGGAACTCTTGCAACTGAGGTTACGAATAATAGTATGATGCTCTTTGATCTTTCAGATTACGAAAATCTTATCGTGTTTTGTCCAGCGCAAAGTCAAGTAACTAAACTTCGTCGCGGTCTGTGTGCAATGTATGAGCCATCACGTATCAAAAAAGAACAGGAAGTAGAAGTTGAAGATAAAAATGAGAAGAATGCGAAAAATAAAAAGAACCGTTCCTCTTCGTTAAGCTTTTGTCTTGAAAGCGTTAATGTTCCTGAAGTTTCAACACTGCAATTCATACTAGCGGAACAAAAAGCACCATGGGGAAAACAACAGCAATCACCTCACTTTTGTACAGTAAAAAGTCATCGAAACCCACTTGAATGGAAAAAAGATCCTGCGGGATACTTCCTAATCAAAGTTGAAGATGGACTCATAAAAGCAGGATTTTCAACATCTGCGCATGTTCTTCTCAAGGAGATTATCGGAACTGAACCGCAGGATATCTACTACACAATTCTTCGTGAAAAGCTTATTACGAGCATGCAGCATGCAGCATATCTTGGCTTGGAATTACAAAAAGCGCACGCTGCACTCAAATTAGGATTGAAGTATGTGCAGGATAGCCCATTGACGTATTGAAAAGACTAACAAATAACGTACTCTATCTCATCTTCTGGCGTACTGTTCACTGATGCAAGAACAAGAAGTAAGCCAGTGTCTTTTTTTGACACGACTTTATGCGACACTCCCGTTCTGATGTAAAATACTTTGTGTTCATTAGCGTTTACTGAGTATATTTCTCGTTCTTTTGTCACGATATCCTCAAGAACAATTTCAAATTCGCCATCTAGCGGTATAAGCAGTTCTTGTTTAATTTTGTGATAGTGATTTCCTGAAACATTGTTCTTTTCCAAGAATTTCGAAACGTACGTGAACTTCACAGGAAACACAAATGGAAACCTATCGTCGTACACTGGCATCCAGAGTCGTCCTTTGTTGGAGTCGCGTGGATTAAGCCAGTAAATAATTGCTAATTTTGTAGTCTCCTGTTTCAATGGCTTTGAGTTCTCATCCAGAGGATTGGCAAGAATAGTTTTTTTCTGTTTTTTCATTC
>JAHFPE010000035.1:702-7350 GCA_023261345.1 Candidatus Woesearchaeota archaeon | reverse complement strand
GAGTGCTTAAACTGGTCGCCGTCTTTGAGTCGTTCGTAAACTATTCCGTTGTACCGTTCAAATTTCGCGTTGATATGTGCTTCTTCAAACACTTCGCGTTCAATTGTTTGTGGTATTGTTTCTCCACTAATTTGTTTTCCACCGATCAGTCCCCAATGATCTTTGTACGGCATTTTTTTTCGTTTGAGAAGAAGAATGTTGCTGCCATTTCTGATTATTCCTAAGATCACAGGCAAGACGCCAGGTTCTTTTTTGAATATCTGAGAAAAATAAGGGATTAGTCGTTCGGCTTCTAATGATAACGAGTATCCACGTTCATTGTTCAACACAAAATTGTGTTGTTTCATAAGTTTAAGATGATAGCTTAGCTTGTTTGAAGGTATTTTTGTTATGTTCACAATGCTATTGAAATTCAAATGTTTATGTTCACAAAGAGTTTTGAATATTTGAATTCGTTCTTTGTTGCTAAGTAGAAAATCTTCCATCACACTGTGAAACTCCATGTAGGCTTATAAGATTGCACCTCAATGGTTATTGACTTACATCAGTATTTGTTGACTTTCCTGTTTTTAAATTTGCAGCCAATTTAGTGCGGTATGAGTGTTGATGTTCTTGTTGGTATGCAGTTTGGTTCTGAAGGTAAGGGAAAAGTATCTGCGTATCTTGCAAAAGATTATGTTGCAATGGTTCGTTCTGGTGGTCCGCAGGCAGGGCACACGTTTTTTCATGATGGAATAAAATACATAAATAGACAAGTTCCGTGTGGTGTTTTTGGTTCTCAAAAATTGTACATTTGTGCAGGTGCAGCAATTAATCTTTCAGTTCTAAAAGAAGAAATTACGAGGTACTCGCTCACTGATCAAAACTTGATGATTCATGGAAATGCAGTGATTGTCACTCCTTCGCACGGAGAGTCTGAACGCGTCCATTCTCTTCGTGAACGAATTGGTTCAACACTCGAGGGGGTTGGTGCTGCGTACGCAAATAAGATTTGGCGTAGTGCTGATTTATTTCGTGATGTTGCAGCAAAAGAAAAACTTGAAGGATTCTTAGGCGATACAGTTAGTAAATTGCATGAACATATTAAAAAGAACGAGACAGTATTAATTGAGGGCACGCAAGGGTTCGGGCTTAGTTTGAATCATGGTGTGTATCCCTTTGTGACAAGTAAAGATGTGACTGCATCTGCATTGTTAAGTGATGCTGGTCTTCCTCCTTCGTGTCATCGTAAAACTATTGGTGTTATGCGCACGTATCCTATTCGTGTTGGAGGAAATTCTGGTCCAGTCGGTGGCAAGGAATTAACATGGGATGAATTGACTCATCGTTCTTGCTCTAAAATTGCTCTCTACGAGAAAACGACAGTAACGAATCGTATTCGTCGTGTGTTTGAGCAGGATTATGACGTTCTTCGTGACGCTATTTGCGTAAATGCTGTTAGTGAAATTGCACTCATGCACTTGGATTATATTGATGCAAAAGATTACGGTAAGAAAAAACTCGATGACTTGTCAAGAAAGGGAAAATCTTACGTGCGCGCAATTGAAAAACTACTTGGTGTTACAGTAATATTAATTGGTACAGGTCCAAATGAAGAGCACATCATTGATTTGAGAACGTGTTTTTTTTGAATCTTTTTTTAGCAAGTATGAACTGTTTTGGAGGAGAACAAGTATTTTCTGACTTTAAACACGACGTGTGGAATGCTAAATGCAAGTACATAAACCGCGCTAATGAGTAACGGTTCTCGTGTTGGAAGTTTGAGACTTACGGCAAGTGAGTTACTAAGTGTTATGAGAATATGCGTTGTTATGAGTCCTATGACTGGAATGAACACTTCCGCAATTACTTTCTGGCCTGTACATTGTCCTGCGTTTTGTAGTAAGTTGTCAATGAGTGAGCCGAATGCAATTCCGATGAGCGCCATAGCAATAACTGCGTATGTATCAGGAAGTACGACGATCATTGGCGTAATTGCGACTGTGAGCAAGAAGTTTCCCAAGATTGCAAGAAGCAGTATTGTCCAGTACGTGAGAGTTGTCAATAGTTGAATGACGAATGGTTTTTTCATCGTAATATGCGTTTTGCGAGAGTATGTAGTTGTTTGCTCACATTTGATTCTGGATGAATGCGTAGCAATGGTTTACCAACATGTAGTGCGTGTAGCACACAAGGATCCTCCTCTAGTGTTGCGAGCACTCTTGAGTTCAAAAATGCTTCGATATTTTTTGAGGACATTCCATACTCTCTTGTTGACTTGTTCACAACAACTCCCCGCAGTTTGCACGAGGAAGCAATTCGAAGTGAGTCAGTAACTGTTGGTAAGTCTGGTGTTGTCACAAGTATCGTTTCTGTTTTTGAACATATCTCGCGTGTTTCTTCAGATAGTCCAGCTGGAAGATCTATAATTGTGATGTGGCTTGGAAATCCAGAAATTTTTTCAAGAAGGTTTGAGAGTGAAACGTGCATATCCTCATGTGCAATGCTCGCAAGAAGAATCATAAGACCGGAGGGGTGTTGATAGACTGCTTTTTCTATTGGTACTTGATCTCGAAGAACATGCTGAATTGCGTTTGGCAATTGCGTTGTGCCAAAATGCCAAAGAACACTTGGACTTGCGATGTTGGCATCAACGAGAAGTACGGTAGCTCCGAGTTGACTTAGCGCGATTGAAAGATTCACCGCGATGAGTGTTTTGCCTGCTCCGCCTTTTCCTGCAATTGAATATGTTCTATTCGTTTTCATTCTGCAGAAGTCGTGTGACGTATGTTGTAAATTCGCGAGTTCTATTGTAATAATCTTGGATGATATCAATGGTTATTTCTATTGATGCATCTTCTAAGTGTGCTGTCATTGTGACGTGTCTTCTGTATTCTTGAGTTCGTTCAAAGCGCGCTTTGTCAATGCGTTTGAGAAGTAAAAAGAATTCAACGTAATTAAGTATTGTTTGATCGCTCGCGTATACCGTTCGAAGTGCGTCGATTTTAAGACGAGGAAGTGTTGGAACTGTCGCTAGTTTTTTCTCTTCTTTTGCTTTGCGTAGGAGCACGTCAAATAATGCATCAAACGCATTCATGAGTCTCTCAATAATGCTTTTGATAATATCTACTGTGCGCGTGTACTTGAGACTAACGTATATGAGATGTTCAACTCGTTTGAGTTCTTCTCTTGCCCGACCTAAAGCCTCTTGTGGCATGTGAAAGAATTTATTAAAGTAGTCGGGTGTATTTAAATATGGCTATGAAACTGCTCAAAAGAAAAGCACTTTGCTCTCTTAAAAAATAAACCTGCTGCGTTTTTCCATACGTATTCGTAGAATGGTTCGATTCGGCAGTGTTCGGAGCAAAAGCAAGTAAAAAAGAGTTTCTACTAACGTTACTGTGTCGACAATTCTAAAATGCTCTTCGCAATATCTCCGTTATTTCTTTCAAGTGCTTCTTTGGCAGTTTTTTCATCGCATGTTGTTTGTTCCATAACTGCGTGAATGTCATCTGCATTAACTGCAACAGTTCGCATTCGTTCAGTCATTGTTCCAGTGATTTGCAGTGTGTCTTGTCCCATGAGATTAACTTTTGTAACTGAGGGGTTTGTGATAATAATTTCTTTATCTTCACAGCGTATGATGACTTCTTGTGCCGGAATTTCCTGCTGGCTAATGCCAAGTCGTTTCATTGCTTTTGCCATATCTCGTGGATTAAAATTCATGTTGTAGCCGTTCGTTTGTTGCGCAAATATTTTTTTACGTTTTAGTTCACGTATAAATTGAGTAAGATAACAAGTACTGCAACAGCAGCACAGATTCCCACGACAATCATCGGTGGAATTTCTATTTTGGATTTGTAGTCATCAAAATATCTTGTGAGTCCAGCTGTGCTTGATGGCATCTGAATTTTTTCTTGTGACATAATGTTTCTGTCCAATTTCTTATCTTTTTTTTCTTACTTCTGGCATTTGATCATAAGGGCGTTGGGCAAATGTAAGCTACCTTTTGTGTGCCTCCAAACGCTGATGTATTTTGACAGCGTTCACGTCTTGTTCGTGATGGACAGGCATTGATCGCATTCTACTTAGCGGCACGAAGCCTTGCACCAGAGAGGGGCGATCCGTTTCATCGTATCCTTTTGCGAACGTCAGCTGGTTATCTCAGCACTGTCGCCAGTGCCTTCTCAGCATCATCCTCCACAAAGGCCGTTTCGTTTCTGTGATGGAGCCATCCATTACTGGATCTGCCTTCCGGCAGTGACTGCTTCCACATTTGTGGGGTGGGTAGACTTTCCTCAGCATTCCTTGCGGATTACCGTCGGCGATCGTTCCACCCAACGCCTTACCTGTAATTACGTGAGGTGAATATATAAAGATTATGGGAAAATAATTCGGGAAAATAATTTTCAGAATCCATAGTATCTTTTTTTTGCATGAACCTCTTTATTATTACTGCCGTGTGACCAATCTTCATAAATTGCGATCGCTTTAATGCAACATGGCGTTGCGTAACGGTAACTATCGAGAGTTTCATTTAGATAATGGGTTGTTGGTGGCACTACAAGAAACTCCTACTCGAACGGTTTCAGGAAATCTTCGAGTTTGGCATGGAGCAGTGCATGAAAATCCAGGTGAAGAAGGGATTGCGCACTTTCTAGAACATACGTTAATGACCGGTGGATCCAAAAAATACGATCCAAATATGGCTGAAAGCATTCGAAGAACGTTTGGGTATTCTAATGCGTTTACCTCATTAGATAGGACCGAATTTCCAGTTGACATGATCGCAGAAGATACGTCGTTGTATCTTGAATATGTGTCTGATGCAGCATTCAACCCAGCTTTTGATTCTGTGCGAGTTGAGCAGGAAAGAGAAAGAGTTTTAAGAGAAACGGCAGATGCAAAGAGTAAACCCAGCTTCAAAGATAAAAGAACAAATACTGAAGCATTTTTTGGGAAAAACTCGCCTCACTCTTACCTCATTTTAGGAAAAGAAGAAATTGTTACGTCCGGATCTATTGATTCGTTGAGACGGTTTCATGGGCGCGGGTATCATCCAAATAATATGGAGTTAATTCTAGCTGGCGGGCTACCTCAAAATGTCGAAGAGTTAATTCGTCAAAATTTTGAGTCATTTAAATCTGGAAGTGGAAAAAAATTTCAATTCCCACGAAATCCTTCACTTACTTCAGCGATTACTCTACATACTTCTGCTCCAGATCAATATAACGTAGACAATCCTTCGCAAAGTAGTGCCGAGATTGCCATGGCTCTTGTTGCTCCAACTGCAGCTGATGAAGATACGTTTGTAATTCGCCTTCTCGTAAGTGTATTGGGAGGTGGAGGTCATGGGAGACTGTTTGATCGCGTGAGTAATATGGAAGGTCTTGCGTATAGTATCGGTGCACAATATGATGCAGAAAATAATAGAGGGGCGATCTATATTGGAGGGAATGTTGATGCGCGGAGAGCATTCAAGGCAGTAGATGTGATTTTTGAAGAAATGACCAAGTTGCGAACCGTTTTAGTATCACAAGATATACTTGAAAATTTAAAGAGAAATGCATGGTACAATGTTGCAAAATCGTTTGAAACGAACGAAGGACGCATCTACGCTATTGAAAAGAAACTTGATTGTGGGAAAACTCCTGAATTCATACTTGAGCAAATCAACGCCGTAACTCCAAAAAGAATTCTGGAAGCAGCGATCAAATATTTGCCGTCAAGTAGAGCGGATGGTAAATACGTATTGCTGTTAAGAGATCCATTGAAGAAGTAAAGTTTGCGATTTCACTAGTTCATTCAGCAAACGTCAAAACTCTACAAGGAGTAAGTCGTAGTTTAACATTCTTCTGTGAATCGTAGTGAACCGCAGAATGTTAAAGTTTAAATACTATTGCGCATTATAGTTCTGCCATGGCAACAACTATACAGGTGAGTGGAGAGCTTCTTTTAGCGCTTAAACAACGAAAACAATATGATAAAGAAAGTTACGAAGAAGTCATTTGGAACATGGTTGAAGATGGACTGGAATTAAACGAAACTACAAAAAAACAAGTGGAACAATCAAGGAAAGAGATACGTTCAGGAACGTTCTATACTCATGAACAACTTAAAAAGAAACTGAAGCTAAGAGACTAAATCATGTATGAACTTGTGTATTCTTCGTTGGCAGTTCATCAATTAGAAAAGCTAGACGAGCACATGCAAGAAAGAATACTTCTCGCACTCGAACGACTTAGAATCCGTCCAATGTCGAGCAATGTGAAAAGATTGGTTGGCATGGAGGGATATAGGTTTAGAGTTGGTGACTATCGTGTTATTTTTGATATTGAACAAGAAAAATTGCGCATTCTCGTTCTCCAGATAGGCCACAGAAAGAATATTTATGATTAACGTTCGCAAGTTCGCTCCCTCGCCATTGCTCGGTCGCTCACAGCAAAACGTTAGAATTCTACTCTGTTCGTCGCAGTTAATAACATTCGCTGAGTGAACGAGCCGTTGCGAGCGAACTCGCGAATGTTAAGCTTTAAATATCGTCCCGGCAACTAATGGTTCATGTCGGAAAAAGAATTGTTTGTTCGTGCAATTATTGAAATGGTAGGGTCTCCGAAGGACTATATGGAGCAAACGCTCAAAGGATATATTCAAAAGCTTAAAGAAGAT
>JAHFPE010000035.1:0-692 GCA_023261345.1 Candidatus Woesearchaeota archaeon | reverse complement strand
TGCTGAGGAGCAAGGTAGTTTTTTCAGCGCGTTTTGCGAGATTGATGTGCGGTTTAAGTCACTTGCTGATTTGCTTGGTTTTTGTCTTGATAGCATGCCAAGCTCTCTTGATATTCTTGAACCGTCTGTGCTTTCACTCTCTGCGTCTGACCTTGGAAACTTTTTGAATGATTTTCAGGCAAAACTTCATCAATTAGATCTTCTTGTTAGAACTACAAAAGCGGAAAATGAACTTTCTTCTAAAGTGGATAAGAATGCGATGGTTGTTCTTCATAATTTTGTGAAGTTCTGCCTTAAGGAGCATCCTAAACGTGTTGAGGAACTTTCGGAAATTCTTGGAATCGCACCCACACAGTTGCTTCCTATTTTGAATGTGATGTTAAAGGATGGAAAAATAAAAAAAGAGGCAGACACATACGCACTATGATGGAGTTGAAAAAACAGCTTGAAAGTATCTTGTTTAGCATGGGTCGCAGAGTTACTCTTGAGGAGCTTAGTCGTATTTGTCATGAACGCGACATTGCGAAAATTCTTCATGAACTTGAAGTGTTAAAGCGAGAGCTTGAAGAAAAAGAGTCAAGTATAATATTAATTGAGGACAATAACACGTTTCGTTTTACTGTTCGTGACCAGTTTCTTTCTCTTGTGCGAAAGGTTGTGAAAAAAACTGAACTTCCAAAAGGCGTGCTGGA
>JAHFPE010000034.1 GCA_023261345.1 Candidatus Woesearchaeota archaeon | reverse complement strand
TCGGAGGGAGATTGTTAAGCACATCGACGAATCTTTTCTCGAAGTTTCACGTAGAATTCTTGGTGATGAACGAACGCTAAACCTGAAGGATGTAAATACATTAACCGGACTATCTGTTGATGTGCGCACTCCTTCGAATTGGCACGCATTTACATTTCGAAATCATTATTCGCAACAAGTTATAGATGTAGCAACTCCTCGACTAACTTTTTATCGTGGCACAACACCAAGTGTGATTCAATCTTATCGAGAAGTTATTAGTAACGTTGTGCCAGAGGAAATTGACGAATTCGAGTTTTATTTCAGAGATGCAGCACGAGATAATTCTCAGTATGGTGCAAACGAAAGTAAAAGTCTCGAGTTAGCCTTGTGGGGTTCGCGAAGTCATAGAAAAGAATGGGAGGCAAGTATAAAAGGAGGGCGCGATTTTCTGCCAACTGCAGGGATACTTGAATTTATTATTGAAAATCATATTCAAAGAGACACTCTTTTGGGATCCATAAACTATTCTGAAGCAGCCACACTTGTTTGCGAAAAAATACATAAGACCTTAGTCCCAGATACAACAACACATCTTGTTGTAAGAAGAGAAGAAATGCAGACTGAATGTTTGTATTTAGTTGAAGACTTAACTCGAAAATATACCTCCTGCACATCGTTAGAAGATGCACGAGAAGTGCTTGAGTATAGAACAAAGAGTGGACAGTCGTGCTTTATTGGAGAAGTGATCTTGTACCGTGCGCGTGCAGGTGCACAGAATTGTAGTGCATACAATGGCAGAAAAAATGGAAAATTTCTTTTGGTTCAGGATGTAGTAAAATGGGTGTGCAGTGGTGACGGAGGTAGTTGCGAAGATGTCCAAGTGACCCCCTTACGTACGTTTGCAGAACTTCAAAAAGCAATGAAAAATGACAAGGTACCTCTCGGATGGGAGGGAGTGTCGCAGAAGTATGGAGTTATGGTTGTGAACTAATGAGTGAAAAAGAGGAATCTTCACAAAACCTTCCATCGCATGTCGCACTTCAATTCAAGCATACATTTCCACTTGGTATTCTTGCCCTCATACAAGAAGCATTTGTCCGCGGAATCAACATCATAACAATTCGCTCTGGAACTGGCACTGTAAATTCAGAATCCTTGCAGAATTACTCAGAATTACTCGAAAAGCTTTGTAATTGGGATTTTGTCTCTTCAAGCCAAGTTAAGGTTACTGTACTTGGTCAATGGTATTCTGTTCCTGATTCGCTTATCGAACAAATAAAAAAAATTAGTTCTTCAACACAAGATTATGATGCACGGTTTCTCACTATTTGCATAAATTATGACGGCAAAGAAGAAATCACAAACGCTTGCAAGTTAATTGCAAAACAAGTTCAGCTTGGCAAACTACGTCCAGAAGAAATAGATCAAGAAACAATAAAAGAAAATCTTTATTCAAGCTATTTTGTTCCTCCTGACCTCGTCATTACAGAAAAAAAACAGGCATTACAAGGAATGCTACTCTGGGATGCTGCGGATGCTACTGTCTGTAAGGTTGATGTGTTAAATACTGAAACATTGCGCACTGCAATTAAGAATTGGGCAAAAGAATAAAAGAAGTTTTAGTGAATCTTTCTTAAAAAGCCAAGCAAGACAAGCGTTTCTCGTTTTGTGAGTGCTGCTTTTGCAAGAAGCCGTTTCCACACAAGCACTTGCGATTCTCTTCGCTCCTGCGATGCAAAAGGCATTCTTGTAAGAGTTTCTTTAAGAAGAGATAGCACGCGAAGTTTATCCGCTGCAGACGCAAAAGCAACTTGAGTCGTTGTATGTTCAATTTGCGTTGCTGCAAAAATCGTGCTAAGAACAACAGCAACTGAATGACTCAGATTAAGAGTTCCATATTCTTTACTTGCAGGAATTGTACAAATTAAATCGCACGCCATTATTTCTTCATTAAACAAACCATGACCTTCTCTGCCAAATACAATTCCACAAGATGACTTCATGCTCAGCACCTTCGATAATTGTGAGGGTGTGAGAGGTGCTCTATGTAAATTGTAATTACTTCCGACTAGCGCAGTTGTTCCAATCAGCGAATGAAGTTTGAGTTTGGAAAGATCTTCCCAGCACTTCAGAACACTTGCTTTCTTGAGAATTGGCGTTGCTCGTTTTGCGTACTGAATCGCATTCTCATCAAGATGATTACATTGTGGATTAACAAGCACGAGTTTTTCAGCTCCGAAATTTGCCATAACTCTTGCAACAGAACCAACATTACTCGAATGCTCTGGCTCAACAAGGATGATGGTAAGCATAAGAGAAGAAGATTTATAGGAGTATAAGAAGATTTAGGAAATGTGGCGATACTGAAAAGATTCTTGCCATTTTTCTTTTCGGATATTTCTTTTAATTACTCGAGTCGGAAATGTATTCATGCAACTTTTTGGGTGGAAGATTCTTTGTTATTACAGAATGCAGAAAGGTATTCATGCAACTTTTTCTTTTTTCTAAAAAGAAAAAGTTGAACAAAAAGAAAAAAACGTTCAGCTACATTCTTTGTACTGAATCTCATCCTCGTATTTTTTTTCGCCCGGAATTTGTCGTCGTAGTCGAGAGAGGGGTTGTCGGGGGGATACTTCCCCCCACATGAATTTTCGTTGCTAGCCGTAGTAAAGAGAACCTAGTGAGAGTGTTTCATTTTCTTACCCGTCTCTATGTTCATTTGTTGCTAGTTGTAATGAAGAGAAGTTATTAAGAGTCTTTCATTTTTATTACGATGTTGCCAGTTGTAGTAAGAATTCTTTTTAATTTTTACCTAACACTTGATTGCTAAGGATGAAACAACAGACATATTAACGATTTCCTCACCTCAGAGTTTCTGCTTTTACATCTCCTTTTGGCATTGCATTTTTTCCAAGTACATAATACGTCTTTTCAACAGTCTTACCCCAACTGTAATCTCCAGGTTCCTCTTTTATTTCTTCAATCTGAAATTCTTCAAGTACAACTCCTTTATGCAAATGATAATAAATCACTTCTCTTGTGCACGGAGGATACAGCTCTTGATAGAACTTGTGAATTTGATAGCCATACCCTTTACCGATCACATGCAGAATCTCTACAATATTCTGACGAATGCGCGAATTTGGAGGACGACCACGAGCCATGAGGATGATGTGTGAAGCAAGAGGTTAAATAGGTTTTGGCGATAAAATACGTGCTTGATTCTTCTCACCGCATCATACTATTTACTCCTTTAGAATAGAAAATGATATAAAGCACTGTTGTTGAAAGGCACAGTATGGGGACGTTACAAATTCTAGATAAAGTATACTGTCTTTCTTTATTATGGGAGACAAAACGCGGTACAGATGAAGGGCGTGCGAAGGAACTTCTAGGAACTGCAGTTACTGTTGGAGCTGTACTGTTGGGAAACGTGTCTCAAACTGTACAGGCAGGTTCTCGACAATCTCTGATAAAAGAAGTTGCATGTATATCACACTGCTTTTATAAATTACTGGAAGGCGCTCCACAAGAAGACATCTTATTTGGTTGTCAGGATAAGGATCATTTGAATAGCCATTTCATCAAAATATTAGGCGATACTGATGCGACATTCAACAAACCAAATTGGTCTCCAGACAAGTACCTAACTGTGGGCGGGATTGTTGTACGCGCGCTACAGGATGCAGAAGTACGTGGAACGTACAGAAATGCAGTACGGGGTATAGAAAATCCCGATCGATGGAAGCCATCTACGCTCGATCTTTCCGATGGACACTTAGTAAGTGGAGGAAGACCCGAAGAAAGAGTGATTGAAATGATGCTGTATTGTGAGGCACGGGCATTGAACATAAAGTGCGGGAGTCCATGAGGATCATGACTCCTGATAATCCCCTGTCCCCCATCACAGAAAAAATTCAGAACACATATGTCATAACAAACGATGCAATTGAAGCACTTCCACCTGATCGAATTTACGATTTCGTTCCAAAAAAGATTGAAAATGGTGTGAACGTGCTATTTTTCCCTGAAGGATTTTTGTATGCACCGCCAAGTTCGCTTAACGCAGCAAGACGTGGCGCGGATAGAACAAGAAGAAGCCTTCTTCGACACTTGGAAGAGAAAAAACTTCAGGTGAACACTCCTATGAAGCTTTGTGATGGACTTTATGGAGTTATCACGAATTATGGCAGCAATGCATCAGCAGACAAACCCCCAAATCTTCCAAGAATTCATGAACTCGTACAAGCAAATGCCAAACGAATAAATACCGACGAGAAAAGCCCTAAATTTCCTATTGAAGTAATTAGTGAATCACAAGCTGCTCGAACTTATCTTTCTTCAAGAGGGTACACTGTAGGTCCGATTCGTAGCAGACGTTTTAGACCTGAACGACTAGAAAATTATGTGGTTCAACTTGATCCTCGTACGCTACAGTTTGCAGAATTAGAAGAAAAAATGAACAGCGGGAGCGCAGGCGAATCTAGACATATCTCCTCCACAGACTTCTTCGCAATCATGCAAGATGTGTTACCAAAAGACGAATTAGGCAATGCAGTTTTTCTACCTAATCAGTATTTTATTTATGTTGATGGAAAAGAAAATTGGAGAGCGTATCGTAACTCACCAATTGCTAAAAAAAGACCTGATGGCATAATCGAAGGATATGATAAAGGGATTGTCAAAGAGCTTCGACTAAAAAATCTTGCTGATATGATGAAAAAGCTCTGGACTCCAACACCAGCCGAGTTCGACATTCGCCAGCTCCTAGCAATTGACGCTTGTATTAATGGCGACCTTAATCGGGTTTTTCTCTTAGGAAAAACAGGCGGTGGAAAGACGAGTATTACAGAAAAATTAGGGGTCGCGCAAGTAATCAACCATCCTGGTTTACCTCTAGGCGTAGGAAAATACCAAATGTTGCACATTGGAAAAACGCATATGCAATTCGGCGGTCCTGCGCACAGATTAGGAATACTTCCGGGAGATCCCTGGGAAAAACTCTCAATCCAATTTAGATCGTACATTGATTCGCATAGAGAATCGTGGCTAGGACACGTTCCTTTCCAGGATCTTACCCTTCATCGAACTAAACGGACAGGACCTTCGCACGAATTACCTGAAAATCCAGTTGTAGAGTTATTGTCTCTCGATGAGATTGCAGGAGCAAATATTAGTCTTGGCGCAATTGATGAAATACAAAACGCGCCAGAGGATATTGCAATACATCTGTCCACAAGAGGAAAGCAAAATTCCAAAATTATTTTTGCGGGCGACCATCGGCATCAGATCTATCAGTCAGACTATGACGAAACATTCAATGGCGTGACTATTATGATGGAAGCAGCATACGGACGTTCTGGAGTGGGAGTTGTCGTGTTAGAAAAGAGTTATCGTGATTTAGAGAGTCAGCACGCAGCAGAAGTGCTAAGAGGATTCTAGGGTTAATCCGGAACCCTAATTGAGCTCAGTTATGTAGAATTTCTACTTCCCCAACCTTCTCTCTCGCTCTTCATATTCCTTCACTGCACAAAGCAAATCTTCTTTCTCGAATTCTGGCCAGGTCTTATCGAGAAATACCCATTCTGCATACCAAGATTGCCAAATAAGAAAATTACTGGTACGATGCTCTCCTCCTGTTCGAATAATGAGGTCAGGATCTGAATTAAGATAAAGATATTTGCCAAATGATTGTTCATTTATTGTTGTAACATCAAGTTTGCCTCTTTTGATTTGTTCACCAATTTTTTGTACTGCATCAATTACTTCTTCTCGACCACCGTACGCCATTGCGAAATTAACTAAAAACTTATTGTTACTCTTTGTTTTCTCCATGAGTTCGAGCATGAGATCTTGAACATATCGAGGAAAAAGATTTATTCTTCCAATGAATGACATGCGAATTCCTTTTGCATTTATGTTAAAAAGTTGCTCGTTGATGATTGTAGAGAATTCTTTTTTGAATAATTGCATAAGAAACTCAAATTCTTCTTTTGGTCTATCGAAGTTTTGCATGGAAAAACTATACAACGTCACTTCGCGAATGCCAAGTTCAGTAATCCAATTCAGTAACTGCTCAACTTTTTTTGCTCCCCATTCATGTCCCATCCAAGGTTTAAGCATCAACTTTTTTGCAAATCTACGATTGCCATCCAAAATAATACCAATATGACGAGGAACGCGATTCGCCCCACTCTTGGGAATTTCTTCTTCAACCATACAAGGAAGAGAACGCGAACGACTTTTAAATATTGTGAAATAGACTCACTTGCTTTCGTGAATGTTCAACTTCAATCACAACTCGCGGTAGCATAGTAAAATACAATTCCTTGTGGCTAAGCCATGTTTGATAATGATGCAAAATTTCTGAGAATGCTGCCTTGATTTCTTTGACAGTCTCGTGATAGTTCTTGGGAGAATCCGCGACAATGTACAGCATGACATCCCAAGGGCCAAATAACTTTACTGCGCGAATGATGTAGGGATGTGTTGCAACAAATTGTCTAAATTTCGCTTCATCTTTAGTATCAAATTTTGTGAAGTTTATCACATATGTGTACCACGAATGACCAAGAATAGAGAGATTATTAATTGTAGAATACTGTAGAATAATTCCTGAAGAATTGAGCTTTCTGAGTCTATACGAAACTGCATCTGCACTCAATTTGATGGATGAGCCAAGTTCGTATGTACTTTGTCTGCAATTCAAGTCTAATTCCCTTAGAAGCAATAGGTCTTTCCCATCAAGATCCTTATCATCAACACGTTTCGAACGTAGCTTTGGCGAGTTGATTGATTTATGAGAAGATACGAGATCAGTTCCTACATCAATAGAATATACTCCTGGCAGAGTCTTATCTGTATATGCATTAACAACTGCAAGAGTTTCTTTCTCGAGAATAACACTCGGGAATTTAGTGAGCACCTGTGTGAGCAACGTATCAAACTCTTTAAGATCTTTAGCAATAAGCGTCCATTCAACATCCCACGTGTCAGTATATGTCATGAGTGCTTTTGTGTGATTGTGAGTAGTTAAGTGCTCAAGAAGTTTTGCGTGCTCTTTTGAACGTTTCTCATCAAGCAACATGAACACGTGAAAAGTTGAATGGCCAAAAATCCCAAGGTTTACAATCGGACAAAATCGTAATATTACTCCACGCTCTTGTAGTTTTGCAATTCGGTATGCAATAGCATCTCTACTCAATTTGAGAATGTGTGCAATATCTGACGCGGGCATTCTTCCATTTTGTGAAAGAAGTGCCAAGAGCTTCTTGTCTTTAACATCAATTCTTGGCTTTTGTTCTGACTCACTAATTCTTCCAATTCCTGTTCGCATATCTCAACTGTACAGCTCCTGTTTTAATATTTTGCGGTAAAAACGCACCTTCTGCATAGTAAGTTTAT
>JAHFPE010000033.1 GCA_023261345.1 Candidatus Woesearchaeota archaeon | reverse complement strand
ACCAGGAGGAAGGATAAATTTCACTACAATCTTTTTTTTACCAACGTGAAGTTCGTCATCTTCAAGAGCGCCAATCGTAAGATTTTGCACATCAATTTTCACTGTACGGTCAGCTCCTTCGCAGCTTACTTCAGGAATTTCTCGAATCAAAAAATCACTAGCGTTCACTTTGTCGTGCTGCATCACTTCATCAATACAACATTCATGCTCCATCGCAAACCCTGGCAACGAAAGTGAATTTTCTGAATTATTTTCTCCAGATACGTGATTTCTCTTGACGTGTAATTGTGCGGCAGTGTTCCAAAGAAACGACGAATAACTCTGAACGTATAGTTGAAGAATTTTGATATCAACTGTCCGAATACTTCCAATGAAATCAGTTGGGTTGTAATGAAGATATTCCTTAACACTTATTGCATCACATGAGAATGCAGCATCTTTCCACTGCCTTTTTACAAGGAATTTGCCAATTGTCACATTCTTAGTACTGAATCTTTGCTCACCAAAAAGATTCACGAATCGACAATCCTGTAGAGGAACTTTCGTGATATCTCGTACAGTAATACAAAACGAGTTTCCGGCGTGCTGACCGCGATAAATTTCCTTTGTTCCTTTTCCGAGAACTTCGAGATGAACATCTCGCATGGTTATCCTCGCTAATGCGTCCGGAGAAATGTCCTTCACGCTGAACGCTTGCGTTGTTATTGCACACTTATCCTTTAGTCCGGCAATTCCAAAACTTTTAGGAGAAATGCGCAACCGTTCACTTAATTCATAAATACATTCGAGCGTAGTACGATTTCTTTTTGTGAGAAGAAAATATGTGAACCGTGCGCTCTTTTCAGCAGGATTGGCTTTGATGAGCGATTCAACAAATTGAAGTTCTTCAACAATGAAATCTTCAGGAATAACTTTGAGCTGCATACTATGAAAATGCACAAGAGCGTTTTAAACTTAATTAATAAATCATCAAGGCCACATGAGCAGCAAGTCCAGCAAGTATCGGAACAGCCAGATTGTCGTCGATATCATAGGTGAATGTTTCAACAAGAACTGCTGTAGTAGCGGTTATGAATATGGGAATCAACAAGGGCGCGCCAAAATCTCCAGTAATCCACCACGCACTTGTTCGCAAAAAAAACCAGCCGATAATTACATTTACAATCCATTCAACAACACTTGCCTTAAGAGTTCTATATCGATAAATCTTTCTTCCTTGCGCATAAAGCATGAGGGCAGCAGACGCATCACCAAATAATTCCATTCCTATTGCTGCAGTTGCTGCACGAATGTCAAATGCAGAAAATGCAATAATTACACCAAGAAGAAGAAATGCTTCTGCACCAAGTCTACGGTATTCAGAAGGACGCTTGAGCACTCGCCAAATACTGCGAAGTACAGGAATGGTTGGTTTTTCAATACGACACTGCTCAAGCAACAACGCCATCACAAGAAAAGATGTGAGAACAAGAATTCCTTTTGAGGAGTTTCCTGATCTTGCAAAATACCAAAAAATAAGAATGTAAACAAGACCAAACAAATGAACAATCTTTCTTAGCACTTCTCTACGAAAGGTAAACGGAGGATTAACAGTCCATTTATGCTGCTGTTCCATTTAGTAGAACGAAGGAAGAACGTTTATAAACATATCGAGAAGAGTTTTAATGTTCGCTAAAGTGAATGAGCAAGCCTGAATGAAAGGGAACTTGCGAATGATAAATAACGAAAAGATTGCGCCTGTAGCTCAGCTTGGAACTAGAGCGACAGCCTCCTAAAATAGCCGAAATGTAGAATCTCGCGCGAAGCTGTGCGAGGTGACAGCTGTAGGTCCCGGGTTCGAATCCCGGCAGGCGCGTAAAGTTTCGTCTCGCTTCGCTCGAGCAAATTAGATTACGACGGAGATTCGAACGTGCACAAACATGCATCGCTAGCGCTCATATTTTTGGCACCCCTCGCACTGCGGTGCGTCGGGGAATCCCGGCAGGCGCGTAAAATAAGTCCTCGCTTCGTTTGTGAACTATTCGTGTGATCAGGATTCGAACATGCTCAAAAATACTCGGACTTTTTGCATGTTTGGCACCTCTTGTTCTGCGGAACTTCGAGTTCACTCCAACACATTGGTGGAACCCCTTGCACTCTTGTGCTGCGGAGGAATCCCGAAAGGCGTGTTACAATTAGGTTCGCTTTGCGCACGGTAAGATTTCTTGACGAACCTTGAATTCCATCGCTATTGACAAATCATTACTCACTTCTTGATGGTGAAAGCCACAAGACTTAAAAATCACCTCTGACTTACAGAGTAGAATAATGAACTACTTGCGAGATTACAATGCCACCATCACCCAACCCAAGATCAGTTGCTGGACCTAGTTCTAAAACAAGAACTCCAACAGGGATAATTCAGTCATATGATCGATTTATAATAACTGTTCCAGAAGACGGTCTTCGAGCTCGAGGCGACACTTATTCTCCAGATCGACTTTTGGATCAACTGCGGCGACAATTTAATACAACATTTGGTTCTGGAAGTAGCGGTAACTATAGTATTGAAGCGATCGTGTTAGGCAAAGAGGGAGACGGTGATAAACGACTGGTTATTCACACCACTCCTGGTATCACAAGAGAGCGAGTGGATTCTGCTCTTGGTAATATTACAATTGCAGGAGCCGCTAATCATGTACCGTACACTCTTGTTGCAGAAACACAAGAGTCTGCACTGCGCGCATTTGATTCAAAAGGTGACCCTGAATTTTTACGAGAAAGAATTGGAAAACTACGCTCAACTGTGGAAGCGTTAGAAATAGAAAAGCGGGCCTACGAATCACTTGGAACTGCAGCTGATATTCAAAAAGTGATTGACGATCTAGGCGCGGAACAACTGGCTGATCGAGAAAAACTAAAAGATTTGGAACATTCATGCGACACATTGCAACACAAAGAAATTGAACTGCGCACACAACTTGAGGAAGTATCTAAAAAGCAAAAATCAGAAAAGGAAGTTTACGATGCACAAGTGGCAATAATTACTAATAATTTTAATATGATACACGAATCACTGGACAGAGCGGCGAAAAAATTAGGACATAATATTATCGGGCTCGATATTCCAGAGTGTGTAGATGTTTTCTGTAGGCAATCAATTGAACGATTAGAAGCATCAAAACAAAATCTAGAGAAGGCAGCACGCCTAAACGCAGAAGCGAAAACACTCACTTTGCACGCAGAAAAGTTGGATGAATTACGATCAGAAGTCAATAAATATAAAGAAGCAGATGCTGCTGCAAATAGAGGTCTTGCTCGATTATCTAATGAAAAACGAGGTCTTGAACAACAGCTCAACCTACGTAACGAGGAACATCTACGCGTGAAAACGCAGTTGGAACAACAATTAAATAAAGCTGCGGACACTGAAGAACTACGAAAAGCAAACGAAGCACTCAAAACCGCTGAAGCGGTTATCACAGAATATTGTCGTGAAAGAGGCCAGTCCCAAGTTCGAATTGAGGACCTTGAACAACAATTAAAGGATCGAGAAGAAACAGCAACTCGTTTAAACACGCAAACTTCAGCAATTCTTAAAGAGAGATCAAGTAGGATTGCAGAACTAGAAGGAACTGTCACACAGACAGTTTCAGAAAATAAATCTCTGCGGATAATTACGCTAAATACAGTTGACAATTTAACATCAGAGGAATTAATTATTGAGGGATACAAACGAAAATATGCGGAACCTCTTCGTAACGCAATTGCGAAAATAGACTCTCTCTTTCCAACAATTGACATTCCAATTGATGAACTCTCCATAGCGCTTACTGACCTTGGCAATTATGTAAAAAACAGAATTAGGGAAAGAGTATTACGAATTGATTCACAACTCGCGAACCAGGATATATCCTTGGGTGACCTCGAGTCAAGACTTCAAAATTATGCGACTGAAGAACCTCTATCCTCCGAAGATCAAGTTACGTACGCTGGTTGTCTGACCATATTGGAACAAGCGAAAATACAAGGCAGGGGACTCACACGAGATATATCTGCACAAGTTAGAGAATGTGCAACAAAGACTAAAGAGGAATTTGAGAGAAGCATAAATAGAAAAAGACTTGCACAAAACGCACTTGATGAACTACCGCAAATTAAGAAACAATATGATGATGCAGTGAAGAAAACTGCAAGCACAATTCAAAATATTCCCATTAATGCTGAATGCGGAATCTTCGCGTACATACCGGATAGTGAAGCGAAGAGCATTAGAATACTTCTACCTATTGGTGATGAAGAGGCAGCTACAGGTGCAGGCATGCTTCTACTCCGTGGTCTTGCAGAGGCGGTGAAACCACATTTGAAATCCAAAGAAAATCTAACCGGTGCGGCATACAGTACAGAAACAGTGCGCGGAGCTTATGCGATTACTCTTACATACAATCAACAGATCAAAGATACCTTTGACACATTTGTATCCTATGTACGTAATTCGTTAAGGAATTCAGTATTTTGTAAACTCGGAGTAAACATAGAAATTGGAAGCCCGGGAAATCTGGTGGAAAAACATGAATGAAGATAAATTAACCCCCGAAGCAGCACTGCGCCAAAAAAAAATTGGCGGAAAGGCATACCTCGCACTTTCAATTGCAGGGGTTAACGATGCGATGTCTCCACTTGATCTTCTCTCAAGAGCAGATGCATTAAGCAAAGGGCTGCAAGAACTTCATTCTGTTCTTTCAACCCCAAGCACTTATGATCCAGATGCAGGGGTACAATTAGTTGAACTTAAAAGTCCAGACGGACTTAGCTACTTTACCATATGTGTTGGAGGAAAAATTCAATATACACAAACAAGGGGAAAACTAGATCTTGCATGCGTTCGAAGCAGGGGCAAATCACGTGCAGACATGCAGGACTATCTTGCAAAATTATTGTTTTCTGATCCTGAAGTGCGAAGAAGAATAAGTCAAGAATACAGAAAAAGACACGTAGACAATAAGGAGGAACAACCCCCTGATCTTACTGGACGAAAACCGCAAGCCAAAGAAATAGATGCGAATGCAGGTTTAGAAGCAGAAGTTAATTTATCTGAACTTGGGCACAATAAAGGCAAGGATAAAGAACTTGGCATTTCGCGAAAACGGTTAGGAGAGCAACTATACTTTGATCCACTTGCAGTTGAATACATCGAACGACACGCAAATGTAATATCTTACGAAAATTTTACTGATGGACAAGGAAAAGAGCCAAAAATTGTTTCGGGAACAACCGAACGTCTCGCAGTTATTGATGATTCAGAGCTGGTTCGTAAATTAGAAGCAGAAAGGTACGAAGTTAAAGTCACCTCACTACATTCCTTTTTGCGCAGAAATGATGCACAAATAAAACACAGAATTGAAAAATATGCAAAGGAGCTCCTAGATGATCCTGCATTCCTTGATACTGTAACCAAAGTTCGTGCAGAATATGCCCTAGGAAGAAAACGAACTCTAATTGACCTCTGTGAAGATCAAGACAGTGGACGAGAACTATACAATCGCTTTAGAACAGATACAAGCGCAACTTTCGTGCAGAAATATCTGTTATGCTTCAGATTTTTAGTTACCGAAAGACTAGAAGACTGGCAAAAACACAAAAAAATCGGAGAAATACCCTCAGAAACCATGGAAGTTTACCGTTCAAACATGCAATCTTGGATAGGCATGGCTAAAGCTGCAGACTATGTCCATGATAATGAGTGGGTTCAGCAACAAGTGCTACCCCTGTTACAAGGAGATGCTCCAAGAAATGAAGTAGAAGTTCAACTATGTGAAAACAACCGTTTCACTGCATTACTTAACATATTTCAAGCAATCATGAATAAAAGAAGTGATCCGGGAGTTATTCCAGAAGCTAGATTTTACAGGTGTGTTGTGAACGGATTATGGGTACTTGGCCATATGGACTCATACCAAAAAGATGGCAGAAGAGAACCAAACACATTCAAATCTCACAAAGTGATGTATACGGATTGGGTTGGCCATTTATTTGAAAAATATGATTCGTACGACGCAATATTACGAAGCTCGTTTGAAAAAAGATCACCAAAAGCGCGTGATAAGATGAAAGAATTAGATTTGAACATAGACTTAGATTGTGAAAGATTTGGAGTCTTACTGTATGACACGCTACCTTCACAAGAACAGAAACAGTTTTCTTGGGTGTACGATGCCTCAAGACCTCTTTGCGAAGATGGAGAAACACTCAAAAGAATCCTTCGATTCTATGTGGGACACAATAGAGATTGGATGCAGAAAAAATTAACATAGCCAGCAACCATGGAACATGACACTGGACCAAGTATTACAAGGATTGCAAGCAATAAGTAGTAGACTTACTTATATACCATCACGAGCAGTTCTCGAACGAACTTCATTGGGCAGAGAACTTATTCAAGCTGCAGAATCCTGCGGCGGAATAGAATCCGCGCGGCAACAACTTTCTCAAACTGCATATGCTGATGAAGTACAAATTCCTTCTCTTGATCAACAACGTGCGGGAGCAGAAGTTGCATTGGCAGGACTTGAAGGAAAAAAAAGACTTGAACTCAGCGACCCAGGAACACGCAAAACACTTGGACTCTTATCAGCGATCCCAATAATTAATGAACGTCTCCTACCTCAAATTGCACCGGGAACAAGACTTAAAACAGTCATTTGCTGTCCCACATACATTCTACCCACGTGGATGCGAGAAGCTGAGAGACTGCTCAAAAATCCAGTTATTATTCCAATAACAAGATCAAATAGAGACGTTGCTCTACAACGCGCAAAAGATCCAAAAACAGATATTCTATTGCTCGGCTATGAACTCAGTTATAGACAAAGTAGTCTGACTTGTGTGCCACGAGAACTAACCCCCCAAGAATATGACCTCTTTGAACGAATGGACGACGACCACAACTTACGGGAGAAGGCAATAAGCAGTCTTGCGGAAATAGCCGGACAAAACCGTACTGAACGTTTCATGAAAAGACATTCCCGTTTAGGCAGGAGAGAATTGACCACAGCTGCACTCAAGCAGTGCATAATTGAACAAGCAGCAACACAAAACCTCGCTGCAGAATCACATGTTGCAGGATCAATTTCTTCAATTCTTTCAACACAACCTTACTATGCAATATTCGACGAATTGCACAACATTGTAGACCCAAACAGTAAAACGGGAATTGCACTTGAGAATCTCTTTAAAAAAGCAAAGTGGGGAGTAATTTCCACTGGAACCGGAATACGAAAAGAACTATCAAATCTTGCATACATTGCAGCACTAATGGAAAGAGTCCATGATCCAGATGATTTTGTTCAAGTATTCAGACAAGACCCACGACTCGTAAAAGCATTCTTTGACCTTGACGCCAACCCCATTCGCACAATTG
>JAHFPE010000032.1 GCA_023261345.1 Candidatus Woesearchaeota archaeon | reverse complement strand
TTTTGTTAATTGAAATTTTCGAGTTACTTTTGTAAGCGTTACCATATTAAATACGGGGTATCTCTAGAATTTCAATGTTCGGGCATAAACCACAGTACCCACAAACATTCTTAAATTTGCAACACTGCAACGTTAACTCAATGATTTATTACTCCAGAATACTTACGCAAAGGTTTATAACGGACCAATAGTTTGCACGTTTTACTAATATAACTGGTGGTGATTATTGGCGCATAGAATTGATGTTGAAACAACAATACCGGATGTACGAGCAAACGTTCGAGAAAAAGAACTTCAGAATTTGGGTTTTGCAGTTGAAGTTACTCGACTTGTAGATTCGTACGTTCTTGATAAAGAATTTTCAGATACTGATCTTGAACGCATCGCGAAAAGCATCACAAATCCAGTCACAGAGAAGTCTCTTCGTAATGAACGTATTACGCCAGAAAATTTTGATTGGTCAATTGAAATTGGGTTTCTACCAGGCGTAACAGATAATGTTGGAGCAACTGTGCGTGAATCAATTGAAGAATTGGTCAATAAAAGATTTGAAAGCGGCGAAGGAGTTTACTCCTCACAGGTCACCTATATTAAAGGTAATTTATCTCGAGAGCAAGTACAACAAATTGCGCAAGGAATGGCAAATTCTCTTATTCAAAGAATTCACATAACAAGTCGTGAAGAATTTTTACTTACTAAAGAAAATGAACCAATCATGCCACGTGTTCTGCTAACAAATAACTCTCTTGCAAACATCGTTAATTTAGAATGCTCTGATGAGGAACTCAGTAAAATAGGGAAAAAAGGCATTCCAGAATATGACTCTGCTGGAAAACTAAAGTATACTTCTTTAGGAGAAGAGATGCGACGCGGTCCTCTTGCGTTAGATCTTTCTTCAATGATTGCTATACGCGACTATTTCAGAAAAAAAGGACGCGCTCCAACAGATGTTGAGATAGAAGCACTAGCCCAAACTTGGTCTGAACACTGCAAACACACTATTTTTGCTGCACAAATCGATGAGGTTGTCGACGGACTTTTCAATACGTACATCAAAGGAGCAACTGAAGAAATACGCGCTCGAAAACGAGATAAAGACTTCTGCGTCTCTGTATTTGTCGATAATTCTGGCGCAATAATTTTTGATGACAACAATCTTGTCACAAACAAAGTTGAAACACACAACAGCCCAGCTGCGCTAGATCCATATGGCGGTTCAATCACAGGAATTGTTGGAGTGAACCGTGATACGATTGGTTTTGGCAAAGGCGCAAAGCCAGTTGCTAACACGTATGGGTTCTGTTTTGGGTCCCCTCAAGATTGCAATCTTATTTATCGTGGGAAAGATAAAACAAACCCCGCACTTCTTCCATCTCGGATTATGAGTGGTGTCATTGAAGGCGTTCGAGTCGGTGGCAATTGCTCAGGGATAAGTACACCGCAAGGTTTTGTTTTCTTTGATGAGCGTTACAAAGGGAAACCGCTTGTTTTTGTTGGAACAGTAGGATTAATTCCACGCTTGATTAATAGCACTCATTCCGAGGACAAAAAAGCACTACCTGGAGATTATATTGTTATGGTTGGAGGTAGAGTTGGGCTTGATGGGATTCATGGAGCAACTTTTTCTTCTGAAGGAATGCATTCTGGAAGTCCAGCAACAGCAGTTCAAATTGGCGATCCAATCACGCAAAAAAAACTTAGTGATGCAATAGTAAAAGAAGCTCGAGATCTTGGACTTTATAGAAGTATAACTGATAATGGAGCAGGAGGGCTTTCATGCAGTGTTGGAGAAATGGCAAAAGAAAGCAACGGTTGCCATGTGAATCTTGATCTCGTACCAACTAAGTATCAAGGTATGGCACCTTGGCAGATATGGATTAGCGAATCACAAGAACGAATGACACTTGCTGTTCCACCTGAGAAAAAAGATGCGTTCATTGATCTGATGCGTAGACGCGGTGTTGAAGCAACAGTGATTGGAGAATTCACAAATACTGGAAATTGCGTAGTTGACTGCAATTCAAAGACAGTAATGGACATTGATCTTGCATTCTTACACGACGGTGTTCCTAAGAAAAAGCTTTCCAGCACGTACACAAAACCTTCACATGAAGAGCCTGAACTTCCCTTTTGTGTTGATCTATCTGAACGACTACACGCAATGCTCAATAGGCTAAATATTTGCAGCAAAGAATTCATTTCAACTCAATACGATCATGAAGTTCAAGGAGGATCAGTTCTAAAACCACATGTTGGAAAAGGCAGAGTGAATAGCGATGCAACAGTTACACGACCACTTCTCGATTCTTACAAAGGAGTTGCACTCTCTCAAGCACTATTCCCTTCTTACAGCGATATTGACACGGGAGCAATGGCTGCTTGTACAATTGATCAAGCAATTAGAAACGTCATTGCTGTTGGAGGAAATCTTGAAAAAATCGCGCTTTTGGATAATTTCTGCTGGTGCAGCAGCAATGAACCTGAGCGTCTTGGGCAATTGAAAGCAGCGGCAGAGGCATGTTATGACGTCGCCATTGCATACGGAACGCCATTTATTTCAGGAAAAGATAGTATGTTTAATGATTTCAATGGATTTGATGATAATGACAAACCAATTAAAATTTCTATTCCACCAACACTTCTTACATCGTCAATAGGAATTTTACCTGATGTTCGAAACTGCGTGAGTTTGGATTTCAAACAAGCAGGAGATTTGATTTATGTCCTTGGTGAGACTAACGATGAGCTTGGGGGTTCTGAATATTTTGCAATGATGGGAGATCGATTGAGCGGCAAACCATTCATTGGAAATAATGTTCCAAGCGTTGATCCAGAAAAAAACATCCCTCTTTACAATTCACTCACACTAGCAATTGAGCAAGGACTTGTTGCATCTTGTCATGCGCCAGGCCTTGGCGGAATTGGAGTTAGCCTTGCCAAATGCGCAATCGCGGGAGATCTGGGAATAAATCTTGACATCAGTACATTAACACAGAATGGGAAATTATCGCAAGATCGCGCTCTTTTTTCTGAATCAACAGGCAGATTTGTCGTCAGTGTCGCACCAGATAACGCTGCTGCATTCGAAGATCTAATGAAAGAAAAAGGAGCGTTTTACCAACTAGGTAAAGTTACTAAATCAGAATTTTTAATCAAAAACGCAGATCTGAAAATTATCAAGATAGAAACGTTTTCCTTAGAAGAAACATACAAACAGAGGTTCAAGAATTACTAACAATGGCAACACCACACGCGCTTATCATGACGGGTTATGGAATTAATTGTGAAGAAGAAACTAAATTCGCCTTCGAATGTGCAGGAGCAACTGGAGATATAGTTCATGTGAATGATCTTATTGATGGAGTAAAAAAATTTAAAGATTACCAAATCTTGGCGTTTCCTGGAGGATTTTCATTTGGAGATGACACAGGATCAGGAAAAGGTCTGGCGAATAAAATAAAGAATAATTTGATGGAGGAGTTACTACTCTTTATCGACCACAGAAACCTTGCAATTGGAATATGCAACGGTTTTCAAGTTATGACTAGTCTAGGATTACTTCCCGCACTAGACGAAAACTATAATGCGCAACAAGTTGCACTAACGCACAACACAAGTGCAAGGTACGAATGCAGATGGGTGACGCTTCTTTCTACATCTAAAAAATGTGTGTGGTCTAAAGATATGGATGTTTTCGAAGTGCCTGTTGCACATGGTGAAGGAAACTTTTATGCACCAGAAGATACACTTGTCCAATTGCGTGCTCAAGATCAAATTGTATTCAAGTATGCCATGCCAGATGGTAGTACTGCGCGCCAGAAATTTCCTCATAATCCAAATGGATCACTTGCTGACATTGCAGCAATATGTGATGGAACTGGCAGAATTTTAGGCATGATGCCACATCCTGAACGTCATCTTGACTTTACTCAGCATTACGCTTGGACTGCAATAAATGATAAACTCAAACGAGAAGGAAAACAAATACCACAAGTAGGGCCCGGTCTTCAAATCTTTAAAAACGGCGTTGACTATTTTAAGTAATCAAGTAAGTAAAAATTATGCAAGGAACAATGAATGACACTTAAACCACTTTACGATGCAGCGAAGGGAGTGATGCGAGTCATTGGCTTTATGTCAGGATCTGGAAGCAATATTCGTAGACTTTTGGAATATCAACACGAATTAGAAGATAAGGTGTATAAAATCGTTGGCTTGTTTTCTGATAACCCCAAAAGTAATGCGGTAGAAATCGGTAAAGAGTTTGGTGTTCCTTTTTTTGTTAACGATATCGAAGCGTTTTATGCTAAACGAGGGAAACCGCGCAAGGATCTTTCGTTACGTCCTGAATTTGATATTGAAGCATACAGACTTCTGCATCCTCTCGAAGCATCTGTTGCTGCGTTCGGAGGGTACATGAGCATTCTCAGTTACGTGTTAGTCCATGCATATACTGGAGTAAATGTCCATCCTGCAGATTTGTCTGTCCTCAAGAAAAATGGAACGCCAACATATACTGGTGATCGTGCAGTAGCTAAAGCAATCAACGCAGGAGAAACTCATCTTCGTTCGTCAACACACATCATGGCAGATAAAGTTGATTGCGGGCCAATTCTCATGCTATCCACGAAAATGCTTATTAATCAAGAGGAAACTCCAGAGAAAAACCAAGAGCACTTGAAGAAGCATGGCGATCTCGTGATTTTTCCTAAAACATTAGAATACCTTGCGCAAGGAAGATTTAGTATTGATACTGACACCAAAATTATTCATTTTGATGAAAAACCAATACCATTTGGTGTGAAACTCGAGGACATCAAATGACACGCTACAAAGATGCTGGAGTGCATAATGATTTGAAAGAAGCCGCATCAAAGGTTTTGTATGAAGCAGCTAGAAAGACTTGGAAAAATCGAAAGGGAAGGTTCGGCGAAATTTATTGCCCAATGAATGATTTCTCAGGACTTCGCGGCATTAAAGCAGCAGGACTTCCTCCGGGAACAATAATCTCACTTGGGTTTGATGGCGTTGGAACAAAAATACAACTTGCAGAAGGCATCAACAGGCACGACACAATAGCGTACGATCTCTTTGCAATGGTTTGTGATGATGCGATTGTTCGAGGCGCAGAACCTGTGTTAATCGGTTCAATTCTTGATGTTAAATCACTCAGATCACCTCAAGGAAAATATTTTATGAAGCAACTAAATCAACTCGCCAAAGGATATGTCAATGCAGCACGAGCTGCTAGAGTTGCAGTAATTAATGGAGAAATTGCGGAACTTGGTGCTAGAGTAAATGGGTATGGGACATTCAATTATAACTGGGGCGCAGCAGTACTGTGGGTTGCAAATGAACAACGCGCAATTACTGGAAAAAAGATCAAAGCAGGACAAACAATTGTTGCATTACGAGAATACGGCTTTCGCTCAAACGGACTATCGCTCGTGCGTAAAATCTTGCGAAATACGTTTGGAGCTGAATATCATTTGGGAGAAGGAACAAGATGTGTTGAAGAAGCACTTACTCCGTCCACGATTTATTGCGCTGCCGTTTGCGACATGTTTGGTGGAGCATTTGATGAACCTCGCGCGAATGTAACTGGAGTTGCTCATATTACTGGAGGGGGAATTCCTGAAAAGTTAGGACGCGTCCTACGACCTTCTGGTCTTGGTGCAGTACTTGATACAGTATATGATCCACCATCAATAATGCAAGAGGTGCAGGAATTGGGCGATGTTCCTATGAGGGAAGCGTACAACACATGGAACATGGGCAATGGAATGCTGATCATAACCACAACGCCCGAGGAAGTGATTGCTTGCGCAGAGCAACACAATCTTGAAGCAAAAGTTGCAGGGAAAATTGAGGCCAAAACTAACATAAGACTCAAGACGTATACTGGCAAGTGGCTTAACTTTAAGTGTGCCTAAACTAAAAGAGAATCCCTTAACTGAAGAGTGGTTTTTTATACACTTGATTATTTCTCGAGATTATGGTATTACGTGCACCTAAGAAATATTTAGTTGTTCGTGTTGCTTCTTCTAAAATTCATGGACTTGGCGTTTTCTCTAAAAAAAGGATTCAACAAGGAACTTGCATTATTGAATATGATGGCGAGAAAATAACAAGAGCACAAGGTGAAAAAAGACACAAAATTCAAGCACGAAGCGGCGCATTTTACGTTTTTGCCCTCGGTAAAAAATGGGCGGTAGATGGAGCCACAGGAGGAGATGCTAGACGAATCAACCACAGTTGTGATCCAAACTGTAAGTACGAAATAAAGAGGGGAAAAATATGGATTCTGTCAATAAGAAACATCAAGAAAGGAGAAGAATTAACTTATAATTATGACGTGACAGAACAAGGAAAATATCCTTGCCATTGCGGTGCGAGAAATTGCAAAGGAAGAATGTGAAATGGTATACGAACCTCAAGAAGACTCGATGTTACTGCGCGAACAAGTTCTGAAGTTTGCAAGAGGAAAAGTGCTTGACATGGGGACTGGTTCTGGAATACAAGCGATTGCGGCTGCGACAATTCCAGGTGTTTCGTATATTCTTGCTGTTGATGTTGATTCATCCGCAATAGCTCACTGTGAGAGACATGCGAAGACACCAAAAGTAAAATATTTAGAAAGTAATTTGTTTGAACGTATCAAAAAAGGATCGCTTTTTGATACTATATTTTTTAATCCGCCATACCTCCCTCAAGATGAATTCCCCGACGCTATTGCTCTTGTGGGTGGAGTTCGTGGAGATGAAGTGTCTCGTCGCTTTCTTGCTGTTGCGCCAGACTTCTTGACAAATGAAGGCAAGATTCTTCTTGTCGTATCGTCACGATCACAAACGCCAATGAAGAATGTACTTGATCACTTGTTGCTAGTTGGAGAAGTCGCAAGTAAAGTTCACGTTTTTTTTGAGGACATATTTGTTTACTGCATTACGAAAACTGCACTGTTGCAAGAATTACACGAAAAAAAAGTTCGATCGGTTAGCTATCTTGCGAAAGGAAAACGAGGAGTTGTGTTTCAGGGGATTTTCAAAGGAAAAAAAGTTGCGATCAAGGCAGTCTTGCAATCAAGCAAGGCATCAAGCACGCTTCTTAAAGAAAGAAAAATTCTTGACGTAGTAAATAAGATTGGCATAGGTCCGAAGCTACAGAGTGTCAATTTCTCAAACGCAGTTGTAATGCAGTTTGTAACAGGAATTGAACTTGGCAAGTTTTTGAAGAATTCTTCTTTTCCGTCATTAAAACGCGTTCTCATTCGGATTATTCAACAATGTCAACTCTTAGATAACGCAGGAATTACAAAAGAAGAAATGCATCATCCTTGGAAGCACGTTATTGTTGGCAAAAAAGAGAAAGTTACACTTTTTGATTTTGAAAGAAGCCATTACACAGAAAAACCAAGAAACGTTTCACAATTCTGGCAGTGTGTACGTAATGTCGCTGCGATACGAAATATACGGATTTCAAATAAAAATTGGTTGACTCTTGCAAAGCGTTATTCAGAAAATAAAACACGAAAGAACTTTTCGAACATGCTACGT
>JAHFPE010000031.1 GCA_023261345.1 Candidatus Woesearchaeota archaeon | reverse complement strand
TATGAAACTCATTATTGATACAAGTGTTGATTCGGCCGAGCAGCTTCGTAAGGCCGCTGACTTTTTGAATTCTCTTGCAGGTAGTCAAGCGAGCGCTCCTTCTTCTTCGTTTGCTTCTCCTTCTCCGGCAGCATCTGATGCGTTTGCGAACATGTTTGGAGAAGCGTCTTCTCTTGTGGTTCCCGTATCTTCTTCGCAAGAAATTTCTGCTGGAAGTGTTCCTCTAAAAGAACCAAAGGTTGAGTTGTACTAAAATGCGAAAACTTCATGAAGAAATAAAAGAGATTAAAGAACTTTTAACTGATGCATATCCCCCTGAGCATTTTTCTGCAAAAGACGTGATGACTGCACTACTCGCAGCGATAATAGTTGGTTCTTCGTTCTTTTTTAACACATTGCTAGTGAGTACGAGCATTCAGCTAACATTCAATCATGTTGTAGTACTCGTTCTTGTAACAGCGCTTGTTCTTACAGCTGAGATTTATTTTGTTGGGTATGAGCGCGTACCTAATAAATCTCGTCGTAGGTTCGGTCAATTTTGGGCAAAACGTTTTTTCACGTTTTATGGGATCTCGCTTGCTGTTGCTTTTAGTCTAGCGTACTTGTACGGCTTTACTGCCTCTCTTGCATCAAGCGAAGAGGTTTTGCGTGTCATTATTGCAGTTTCTTTTCCATGCACAGTAGCAATTGGTCTTGCTGATTTGGTAAAGTAATGGTAAATCGCATACACCTCTGAGCTTCTGAAATTCTAGCGCATTTCTAAAGCTACAGTTGTTCGTGTTTCACGACGGCTGAATCGCCGTCGTAGTGAAGATCGTCGTGAGAGTCGTCGTAGTCGTAAAATCCGTCGTGATGGGGGGCTCTCGGGAGGACACTTCCCCCGCATAAAATACGTAATGCTAGTTGCAGTAGAGAGGATTTAGTGAGAGTTTTTTTGTTTTTTTATTCTTCTTAGCTAGTTGTAGTAAAAGATTTTTTTATCATCATTTATGCCAGTCGTATCGAAGAAAATGATTTTAGAGCCGGGCGAGCAGATCTGAGTTTTCTACAGAGCCGGGTTTCTAGAAAAGTTTAAGAATATAGTTCTTGCATGTTCCTTCTAGATGAAAAAACCGCATTTTTCAAAAGACGCTATCCCTTCAGCTATTTCTGATGCTCGTCGTCTGATGCGTGAGCCAATTCCTTCCAAAGAAGACATAAAGGAATCATGGGAGCAGGCGCAGCGTGAAGCACAAAAACTTCGTAATCTTCTTGAGCCGAGTTGGTTTGTGAATGATACTGATGTAGCGAACAATAATTTAGGCCCCGGTAAGAAATTTTCTCGTCGACAAATATCATTCAAAAATCGAAAAAAGAAGTCTTAAACAAATTTTTAACATATTTTTGGCGTATAAACCAGAGTTTTCTTTTAATAAAAATTTTCTTTTTCCTAAAAGAAAGGTTTTTACCGTCGAAAAATATATAAACTAGTGCTTGTTGCGTGGATACATCGGAGAGTTTCCGAGGGGTGAATACGATATGGCAGAAAAAGTAGCAAAAGCAGGAGTCAAGAAAGCAAGCGGCTATCTCTATTTTGTCGATAAGCAAGGAGATGTAAGTAGAGCAAAGATGGCACGTGGCAGAAAGAAAGGTAAGGCAAGCAAGCCAGAAAAAGTCGCTAAAGTCGGTGTCAAAAAGCAAGGTGGTTATTTGTACTTTGTTGACAAAAGTGGCGACATTAGTCGTGCAAAGATGGTTCGCGGCGGAAGATAATCCGTCTTTTTTTTGTTTTTCTTCTTATTCTTTCTTCAAAACAATTAAATGCATCACCTGTAATGTTTATTCATGCTTGATCAGATTGTCTTTCACTCTGCAGTTCTTGTGTCATCAATTTGCGTTATACTTTACGCAGCAGACCTTCTCATTGGCGCAATTAGCGACTATGCACGAAAATTCGGGCTTAGCGACTCCCTCATCGGACTCTTAATTGTCGCAAGTGCTGCAAGCCTTCCTGAAATCATAGGAGCGCTAACTGGTCTTCAACTAAGTGATACGAACGCAATGTTCGGAACAATACTTGGAAGCAACATGGTGCACATCGCACTTCTCACAGGCACTCTCATTGTTGTTGGACGAAAGCTTACACTCACGTGTGAACTTCTTGAAAACAACAAACTCGCATTATTCTTTCTCCTCACACTACCACTTCTGTTAGGCCTAGATGGACAACTTAGCAGACTTGATGGAATTGTACTCATTGGCGCATTTGCAGTGTATGTTCGAGAACTGCTCACTAAAGAACAATCACTTGGAAAAATCAAAAAAGACGTTCCGATTAAATTGCTCTGGAAAGACATGGCAATTTTTGCGGGAAGCCTTATCTCAATTATCCTTGCTGGAAGGTGGCTTGTGTACAGCAGCTCTGAACTTGCAACTGCGTTTGGAATACCACTGTACTTTGTTGCCCTCACAATTATTGGCATCAGTGGCGCTGTTCCTGATTTTGCAGTAGAAATACGCAGTCTCATGGCAGGACACTACGCAATTGGACTTGGAGATGCACTCGGTAGCACAATTCTCGAATTTTTGCTTTTCTTTGGTATGGTCGCACTGATACAACCAATTAAAGTTGATTTATCAGCAGTTGGAAATGCGGCAATTTGGCTCATCGCCTCACTTGCAGTTCTTCTTTACTTCATTCACAAAAAAAAAGTTACCCGAAGACATGGACTCTTGCTGCTTGGTATGTACGCAGCATGGCTACTTATTGAAATAGCAAAAGTAACCTAACAAAACTCTTTTAAGCAAACACCTTTTTCAAATTGAGATGCTCCTCGCCGATGTGCACTGTCATTTGCACAGCACACAATTCGAGAACGATCTTGCTGAAGTAATCAAACGCGCAGAGCAAACTGGAGTGCGTGTAATCATAGAAAATGGAACAACACAAGAATCAAACAGGATTACGCTCGCACTATCAAAAAAATTTCCTATCATCAAACCCGCACTCGGTCTCTACCCAATCACTGAAGAAAAAGTACCAAAAACACTTACAACAGCACAAGCGAACGTTCTTCTTGAAATGATTGAACAGCACCGCAACGAAATCATCGCAATAGGTGAAGTAGGGATGGATTACAAATGGACACGAACTGAATCTGATAAAAAACAACAGAAACAAACATTTGCACGCGTGATTCAACTATCAGAAAAAATCAAGAAACCACTCATTATCCACTCAAGAAACGCAGAACAAGACGTGCTGGAATCATTACAAACAAGCAACGTGAAATATGCAGTGCTTCATTGCTTTAGCGCAAATAAAAAACTAATTACTCGAGCAGCAGACATGAACCTCACGTTCTCAATTCCTCCAATCATTACGAGACTCAAACACTTTCAAGAACTTGTAGCGCAAGTTAACATCAGTCAATTACTCACCGAGACAGACGCTCCATACTTAGGACCTCTCAAAAATGAGAGAAACGAACCGGTAAACGTGCTCGAGAGTATCAACGAAATTGCAAAGACTAAAAAACTCACGCCAGAAGAAACAGCCAACATACTTTGGATGAACTATCAACGAATATTTTCAAGTCATAAAGAATCTCGTTAATCAAAAAACGAGAAAATGCCTAATTACAACTAGCAACGAACGTTCAAGCGAAGGGAAGCATCCCCTGACAAACCCCCCTCACAACTACGACGACTCTCACAATGACTCTCACGACGACGACTTTCACTACGACGATGAACTCCTGCCCCCAAAAAAAAACGTGGCTGAGATTCAGTATTATTCGCGGTGACCGAACGTTTTTTCTTTTTATTCAACTTTTTCTTTGTGGGGAAAAAAAAAGTTACCTGATTACAATTCTGCCTTTTGTAATAGCAAGAAATATCTTCAAAAAAGCGGCAAAGTACTTTTCTACAGAGCCTTATCTTGCCCAAGCTTTTTATACCTCTTCCTTTCTCGAGAACGTATATGATTCGCATTCCATATCCAGATATTCTTTCTCGAATACAACAAAAAACTGGAATGACGGCAGAACAAGTTGAAGCACGCATCAATTCAAAACTCGAGCAACTCTCTGGCCTTGTGAGCAAAGAAGGAGCCGCAAACATTGTTGCATCAGAACTGGGAATACGCCTTCTTGATCAAACAGGAAAAATAAAGGACATTTATACCGGAATGCGCGGCATAGAAAACGCAGCAAAAGTAATCGAAGCATACGAAGTACGCGAATTTGCACGAGCAGACGGGACAATGTCAAAAGTAGCAAGCATGCTAATTGGAGATGAAACAGGCACGATTCGAGTTGTTTGCTGGGGACAAATTGCAGACACCATTCGAACACTCAAACCAGACACAACAATTCGCATTGTAGGCGCGTACTGCAGAGACAACAACGGACGAAAAGAACTACACTGCAACGAACAAACAAAAATACAACTCAACCCACCTGGCGTAATTGTTGGCGAGATACAACGAAAAGTAAGCAGCCAAAGAAAAAGCATGAAAGAATTAACAGAACAGGACGATAATGTGGAAGTACTTGGAACAGTCGTACAAGTGTTTGACCTCAAATTCTATCCAGTGTGCCCACAATGCAACAAACGAGTTACAGAAGAAAATGGAACCTTTACCTGCGCAGAACACAACGTTGTAAGCCCAGAACATAACACGATCCTTAACATTGTACTTGATGACGGCACTGATAACATGCGGTGCGTGTTCTTCAAAAATCAAGCAATGAAACTTCTCAATTGCGGCAATGAACAATTACAAACATTCCGTCTCAACCCTGCTACATTCGAAGACGTAAAAACAAGACTTTTAGGCGAACAATACAAACTCATAGGCAGAGTCAAAAAGAATGACTATTTCCAACGGCTCGAAATTGTTGTACAACTCGTCTTTCCTGCGAGCGCAAAAGAAGAACTCGCACGATTAGAAACGCAATCCAGCAACTCTACGAGTGGACCTGTGTATACACCGCCAACTCCAACAACTCTACCGAGAACTAACGTTTCAGAACCCACAATCGAACCAATTGAAGAACGCATTCAATGAAAAACATACTCGTGCTTGGCAGTGGTGGTCGAGAGCATGCACTTGGATGGAATTTGAAAGACTACAACGATGGAAATCCTGAAGGGTGGTCAAGAATTCATTTCATGCCAGGAAACGGAGGCACAGCAGAACACCCATGGGGAAAAAATGTTGCGATCGATCCAACAAAAGCTGAAAATCACCTAAAAATCTTAGAGTATGCAATCTGCGAACATATTGATCTTGTCGTTGTAGGACCTGAAACTCCACTCGCACGTGGAATTGTGAACTTTTTCCAAGCCAATAATTTTCCTAACATTTTCGGTCCCACAGCATGTGCGGCTGAACTCGAGTCTGACAAGTTTCGTTCATACGACATCATGAACGCAACAAGAATTCCACAAGCAAGAGGGTTCAAATGTTACACTGCGGAAGAAGCTCTACGTGCAATTGATTCAATAACCGCACTTCCACAAGCAGCCCCCGGAGTTGTCATTAAAGCAAAAGGATTAGCAGGAGGCAAAGGCGTTCGCGTTTGCACGACAAACGAGCAAGCACAAAGTGAACTTGAAGAGCACGTTAAAGAGTTTGGGGAACAAGTCTTGATATCAGAACGCTTGCAAGGACCTGAATTTAGTATTTTCGGACTCTCTGATGGAACCCATGTTCTTCCTCTTGAAATTGCAGTTCAGGATCACAAACGTTTGCTTGATGGCAATAACGGACCTAATACTGGCGGAATGGGAGCGTATGGACCAGTTCCTTTTGTATCGCGAGAACTCATCGAAAATATCGGAAGAGAAATTCTCACCCCTACTGTGCAGTACATGAATCAAGAAAGATGTCCCTACGTTGGTTTCATATACGCAGGAATGATGATGACAAAGCAAGGTCCCAAAGTCCTTGAGTTTAATTGTCGCCTCGGAGATCCTGAAACTCAAGTACTCGCCATGCTACTAAAAACAAGCTTGTACGAACCCATCATGCTAGCACTCAAAGGAAAAGTCAATGAAGCAGTAATTGAATATAACTCAGGGGCTGCTGTGTGCGTTGTACTTGCTTCAAAAGGATATCCAAGTTCAAACATCACAAACGGATTACCTATCTTTGGACTTGAAACAACTGATTCTCAACCAGGAACTAAAGTCTTTCATGCAGGAACGAAACGAGATAAAGAAAAGATCTTAACAAATGGTGGAAGAGTTTTGGGCGTGACTGCTCTTTCCTCAGATCTTGGCGACTCAAACCTCAATTATGCGAACGCGCAAGAGGCAGCTTACAAAGCGGTGAACGCACTCAAGATTGAAGGCGGGTTTGCATACAGAAAAGATATTGGTTCGATCTAGGGCAAACCTTATAAGCAAAATATATTCTAAACGTCTTGGTGAATAAACATGCCTATTGTTGAGAATGTAATGTTCGGACTTTCCAGTCTTGCACTGTTAAGCCAAATTGGAATTGCACTTCTTGGACTTTTGTATATAGGAACAAAAATAGGAATACAACCTTGCAACACTTGGTATGAACGAATCTGCACAATACTTTCTTCCAACACAGTTGCTTTTGCATTTGTCGTCGTTCTCGTTGCAATGCTCGGAAGTTTATTTTTCGAACATGTGGCTGGCTGGGACCCTTGCACCCTTTGCTGGTGGCAACGCATCTTTATGTATCCACAAGTATTCATCCTCGGTGTCGCACTCTATCTCAAGCGCAAAGATGTGTTTCAGTACACAATTCTCTTAAGCAGCATTGGAGGAATCATCGCATTGTATCACTGGTGGTTACAGCTCAGCAAAGTATTGTTTCCTGCAGCACCAACTAGCGTATGCTCACTTAGCGGGCCTTCATGCGCATTCACGCCAACAATGACATTTGGCTATATCACAATACCAATGCTAGCGCTAACAGCATTTTGTCTTACAATAGTTTCATTCTTGATACATAGAAAAATCAAAACAGAGTACACTTAACGAATCATCAGGCAGAAAGCTCTTAAACACCAACGCTAACCTCGCAAGTATGACTTCTCTTGTTACTTGTCTTGGCGCTGGAAAAGGAACTTGGGTACCTGTACTTCAGCTTATTGATGGAAACTCTTGGGATGCAGTATTTCTGATCATGCCTGCATTTTTCGCAGACAAATACCAACCGCAACACACTAACATTACAAAAATCATTATTGATGACACACAATCAGTTGAAACCATACAACAACAACTCATCAAAGAATTCGACGGCAAACTCTTTGGAGAAACTGCAGTAGACCTAACTTCAGGTGGAGGACTTGAGCATATGGCAATACTCTCCGCACTACTCAAAACAGGATGTGGAATACGACTAGTACATACAGTTAATAACGAACTTGGCGAATTATAGTTATGATTTAACATTCACTGATCGAGCTAGTCGCTAGACAAATGAACTTGCGAATTTTTAGAATAATAAATCCTATACCCACTCTGCTTACCACCAGTAGAAACATTACCGAACACAGACCGCATGAACTCTCCAAGTGCTCTTCCACCCTTATGATGCCT
>JAHFPE010000030.1 GCA_023261345.1 Candidatus Woesearchaeota archaeon | reverse complement strand
GCTATCGCGGCCGAGCAACGATTGACGCGATTTGTTGGATCTGAAAATATGTGGATAACTGACTACGGCGGCGCACAACGATCCTATAAAACGCAACCGCTCTACAATAAACCAGTAAATGATAAAAAAATAATACTAAATGACTGGTACGCATTCACTTCTTTAATTACAGTACTTTCCAAGCTTATGCAAACGGAAGTCGTCCTGCTGTTAGACACCACGTTAGGAGAGGGAGTTGCTGCCTGGCAGTCCCTCTTGCTTGGTGCGATTAAGAAAAAAGATACGAAGAGTCACTTCAAAAATATTTATTCTGAGGAGAAATTATTACGTGCATTTGATGGCGCGTCTTCAATTGAGATATTTCACGCAACTGAACGTCAATCTTCACTTTTTCCTCTGACAGAAGTAAAATTTCCGCGAGGTTTTTTCGCAGTTATCGGTAAAGAAGTATACGCAAGAAAAATAAAATTTGATCAACTTAGTAGTCAGAGTGGCTTGTACATTCGAGTAGTTCGAATCTCTTTGCCTCAGAAGGTGTTTAAAACTTTGTTCCTCCCTGACAACCAAGAAGGAAGACCCGGAGATACTTTATCAATTGAAGCGTATGATAACGCATATGTGCTTCCACTCTCGAGATTTCCCTATCTAAATGCGCTATTTGGCGCGGGATTAGTTCAGGAAGGTTGAGTAAAATAAAGTGAGCGACCATTCACTGAGCGAATCGGAGAAATCTCTTTTAGTCTATTGTATAGAATGCGTGTCGCTTCATTAAATAACTCTTTAGAATCAGGATTTACTAAACTTCCATGAAGCACATACTTGCAGCAATCCAGATCAAGAATTCTCTTGGAAAGAGCATCAATAGATCCGAAATCTTCTGACTTGTGAAATGGTCTACGTATCGCAGCTTTACAGGCAGAAACGTATGCATCAAACATTGGATCTAGCTTGTCCATGGATGGCGCCATGCCAATAAAATATACAAAATTTTGCAGAATAATTCCACTGCCCTTGGGCGCTTCAACAACCTCATCTGGGAATTCCCCACGCACTAAAACATGTTCAAGACCAGCTTCCCGAGCCGCCCGAGCAAAAACGTCATCTTGAAGCACCGTTCCATCCGGGGAAACTTCAATTGGCACTAGTTTAGATGAATCATAACGAAGAGTTCTAACAAGATCGGGATACACTATGTCCTTGGCAAGAATCGTACTTTTAGTTTCAGGATTAATTTTTAAATCACGAATAGTCATGAGTTTTGTCCCCACCAGTGAACTACACTCGCTTGTTACTTAAAAGGGTTACGACGCAATTCGAATAACATTTAAAAACACATACGACCTCGGTGTACTTGTGAGCGAAGATAGACCATTTAATACATACAGAACTGGAAAAGTACTTCTACCGAGGTCTAACGCAGGGGTGTACCGTGCATGGGATCGGGTACGCAAGACAGATGTAGTTCTCAAATTTTTTTGTGACGATCAAATACGCGCGGGAAAAGAGGAAGCCGCGCTCATTCAAGACTTAAATAAGCATGATTGGCGTCCTTTTTTTTTGGATTCTGTCGCATGGCAGCCGCAACTTCGTTCGAATGTACCTGATCTTTCTCCATACTGTTTTTCTTTAGAATACATTCCAGGTATTGATTGCCACAGAGTTTTTGATCCTCGAAGACTTCCCACATATTTACCTAAACGCGTTGGCATTGCACTTACTGCAGCAGTACACATCGCAGCAGATCTTGAAGTTTTACACGATAATGGAATTATTCACAGAGACATAAAACCAAAAAACGCACTTCTTAATGAAGATGGATATTTTCAACTCATTGATTTTGGTATTGCGCATCGAATCGGAAACGACTTGCTCGAGGCGAACCTAGGCACTCTTGGATATGCGGCTCCAGAACAGGTTAATAATGATGCTACGGCGACGTGCATTCAAACAGATCATTGGGGTGTTGGAGCAACATTATATCGAATGTTAACAGGCACACCACTCATCAATTGTAGTGAACGAGAACTTAGAATACTCAAAAGTAGATGTAGAGACCAAAGAGACTTCGATGACGAGTATGATAACATTCGCATGGATAGAACACATGAATTTGATGCAGATCGGCTTAAATTTGAAATTCCCGGACATTGGGGTATTCATGCGTCAATCCTTCGCATCATGAAACGATGTCTCAGACACAACCCTGCAGACAGGTATACGTCTACAGAAGAATTGCATCATGATTTGGGGTTTGCGCTTTCATTGTTTGAAAGAGAATATGGACTGATCGATCATCGTCCAACATCAAAACCATACGGTAAGGAATACTACAAGTTTATGCAGCAGGAGCGCCGCCGGAAGGCACGCGAGAAAGCAAAATCTCAATAGTACTCACGCGCACTTGTTTTCCAGATTCGTTCTTGAACTCTTCGCTGTTTATCGTGATATTTTTTACTCCAACTTGTCCTTGAAGAAATCGTTTTGTTGCAACTTCTGCAGAATCAACTGCTCTTGAAATAAATTGCCCTCTTGCCTTAATCGCAACTTCATTCATGCCATGTGCAGTAAATTGCATGACGATACTCGTCACATAATTCATCACTGGCTTCCCGCCCACAAAAATGATTTTTTCCATTTCTATGCCTGTTTAATACGGCGCGTGACGTAGCCTGCAACAGCATTACGAATTCTCTTGCTCGAAACGCTTAAGTGCTTGCCAACAACTTCTTTGTTTTGATTGAAGTCTTTTGAGAATTCTTGCTTACGGTCTTTGATGAGTTGAAATGTTAGGCGCTTGATAAGTTTTGTTTTAATACGTCCCATCTTTGACCGAACGCAGGTTGGGTTTATAAAGTTTGCTGGCTTGCTTTTCTTATCCAAGGATTTTTCGGATTTTTTGTCCAACCATTTCTTGGAAGCATTCGACTCAAAAGACCGTCGGCAGCGCAAATATGTACAGGGGTATTTGACCCATACGAACCTGTGGAAAGTGAATGATAAAAATCTGCTTTGTACGGTGTTCCTTGATTGGCAATAAGAGTCCCTGTAAGCT
The DNA here is from genome assembly GCA_023261345.1 of Candidatus Woesearchaeota archaeon. GTDB lineage: Archaea > Nanobdellota > Nanobdellia > Woesearchaeales > ARS49 > JAHFOI01. The sequence goes on along the minus strand of JAHFPE010000030.1, from coordinate 4,541 downwards.
CCGCATTCAATAGAGGAGGATGTGCAAGATCTTTTGCGAGCTCTTCGTAATTGCGTGCAAGTTGATGAAGGTGTTTATCAAGAGAATCCCAGGTTTTAGCAGGTCCATATTGAACTATGTTTTGAAAACTTTGTAATAGCGGGAACTTGCTTCCTTTCTCATTTTTGCGATACAATAAACGAAAAAAACTAGCATCCGAGATCTGGCTCTCTTTCGCTAGATCATCATTTGAATCCTTATTTCGTAGTATGTTTAGCACTTCGTAACATTTCTCTATCAACTGAATTTCTCTTCCGGGAAGCAGTAAAGCGAGTGGAAAGCATTCACAATCAATGTATTCGGGATACAAATGGAATCTTCCTTTTGCACTCGGTGCACTACCGTATTCCCAATCTAATTTATGTGCCGAAGACGCACTAACTGATGTATCATCATCTGTTTTACACGTAGACCCATCCGCTCGTTGGAATTTGAAGGGCAAGATCTTCCAAGGAGTAACAACAGGCACACTTACAATTAGAGATCCAATTTGTGGAAGTTGGTTAATTGCGTTCTTTTGATCATCTGGCATCTTTCGAATCGCGTCTCGCACCTCTTAAGTCTTTGGTGCATTTGTCGAAACAAAATCATGACAAACCAAAACGATTTCGCTAGCTTTATAAACCACCTGAGGTAAATTTGATGGATGAACGTTGCAGTTATGTTTTCAGGCGGTAAAGATAGCACATTTGCAATTGATTACTGTCTTTCGCGCGGATGGAACATTGAATACTTGCTTTCAGTAAAACCAACGCGAACAGACTGCTATTTGTTTCATTTCGCAACAGTTGAACACACACCCATTCTTGCAGCACAAATCGGTTTACGTCATATTCTCACGTCATGCGCAATTGCCAATCCAGACCAAGAAGCAGCAATCGTTCGCGCAATTGTTGAACGAGAGCCACACGTAGATGCAGTTGTACTAGGTGGAGTTGGATTGCAAGAAACACAATTACGAAGCATTCAACAAGCACTCATGCCACTCCACATTGAAGTCTTTGCAGCACACGCAGGAAATGACCACGACAAGGTCATGCTCGAAATGCTAGATAAAGGTTACACTTTTATGATTACACAAGTTGCTTCAGACGGACTTGGCAAGCAAGATCTTGGCCATGTACTAACAAAAGATAACATCAAAGAGTTTTTTGCAAAAAGTGCAAGATTTGGTTTTCACGTCGGTGGAGAAGGCGGATACTACGACACTCTAACACTTGATGGACCAATTTTCAAGAACGCAATCCAAATACAAAAATTTCATACTATGATGGAATCAGAATGTGCCGGACACCTCATTGTTGACAAGCTGTGCGTTGTTCCAAAAATCGATAAACAAATAAATACTGCTTCTCAATTACGCATGTAATGGACGAAAGAGTTAAACCGTTGTATGATACTCTATATACTGCAATTGGTTGTAAGAACAATGCAACAATACCTCTTTTGAGTCTGCAAAAAATACTTCTAACTGCAAGACAGCAGCTAACTCTTGTTCCTGATCAGGTAAAACGAGAGGAATTACTAGTACTGCTAAATAGTGTGTTAATTGGAATTCAATCTGCCATTCCAAACCCAGAAAATTTGCCAAGTGACATTTGGCCAAGACTAATTGCAATACTTGATAAGGTACACAGATTTGAACAGCCAGTTCTACAAAAGCAACCCACGTATCTTGGGTGTTCGAATAAAGTTTACACTGAGCAGTATCTAAAAGAAAAAAAATCTTTTTCCTCGTTGACTCGTTTGATAGAAAGAACAGAGGACGATACTATGAATTCCCCTAATTTTAACCCGCATCTTCATGGTCTTCTTCACCATGCGCTAAAAGGATTTCTGCATGCAAGAGTTAATCAGAATATTCGAATTCTTTATTTTGTAGACAGAAATAATAATCGGGTGATATTTGAACGAGTTGTGAAACATGACGAAATTGATTTACACTGATCTAGCTTTATCATCAAGTCCTGCTCTGTAGATCAAGAATTCAGTAATCGATTTGCACGCTTTTTCTTTATCAAATGTAAGACTAAAATTCAAAACAAAGGAAGATGACGAAGGATCTCCTGAATGCGAAGAAAGAGGGCGAACGGAATCAGCAGTTCGCCGTTCAGCCAAATTGAGTTTAAGCATACCCGCGAGCTCTCTTGATAACACGCCTCCAGAATTCAGTACGTTTAATTCTGTATCTGCTGTCGTGAAATTTACACTATAACCAACATCTATTCTCCCATCTCGTTCAGTAAAAAAATAATGATCTTCATTTTCAGCTGAACGAACGTAATGCGTAAGAGAAGGATTTGCACACTTATCTGACCGGGGCAAAAAGAACATGTATCCGCCTTTTAATTCAAGATATTTTCCATCACCATGTTCTGCAACAAACGGTTCCCACGTTTTCATACCAGATAAATTTACAAGATCACTTTTTGCAGCATCAGAAACAACACGAATTACGTCATCTAGGCAGTTCATGTGATTGCAAATGTCCGGGCGTATTTAAAGGTTTTATTTTTCCATCTCCCTAAGAGTTAAGAATCCACTACTACTCAATCGATAGATGGTTAGAACTGTAGATATACTTACTAACGCAAAGATCCAAGAGTTAGAATCATCGCGAATTTACGGAGATCTCACACAACCACGTCGTCACTTTAATCTTGAAGACATCATGCATCTTGGGAATTCAATTAAAGCAAACGGGTTGTTAAAACCCATTCTTGTTCAGCAATTGGAAAAGGAAGATCTTGAAAATGAAAGCTTAACTGCTATGCTTCATCGTTTCGATCACCTTATTTCAAAAGAATTCAGTAGAAAATATGGGAATGGAAAAAAGCGTTCATTAAAATCTCCTTGTTATCTTATCGTTGTTGGTCACCGTCGCTATGAAGCGTGCTGGAGAGCAGGAATGGAGCAGATCCCTTGCCAAGTCGTGCAGGGATTGACAACAACGCAGCGTCTTGCAATTCAACTTGCTGAAGATTCTCAGGAGGCCATTGCGCAGCATGAGATTGCCGAAGGAATTGTACTTGCCTATGATTCTTTGATTGCTGCCGCAAAAGAAAAGCACATTCCAAAAACGCTTCTTGCGCAAGTTCTAGGACGATCGGAACTCGAGATTTCACGTGCACTTCAGTACCGCAATCTTAACGAAACAACCAAAAAAGAAATTCGAGATGGAAAGATTCCGTATGTTCTTGCAGCAATTATTGGGAAAATAACAAATTACGAACAGCAGCATATTCTTATTCGAGAAGCAGTTCAAAAGAAAATGGGAGTCGAACAACTAGACGATCTCGTAAATGAGTTCTGTCCGCTAGGTCAAGTAGGATTTAATCCGAACATTTTAGGACAAATTAGAACAGAGTTCTGTTCGGGTCAGAGTCCTTCTGAATTGCTGCGTACGTACAACGGTAAAGCAATTCAACAAATTCAAGACATTCTGGGCCTTGCCCACTCAAAATCTGATAGTGAGGTTTTAAGTTCTGAGACTGAAGTTGCGCTAAGAGCAGACACACAAGAATTACCGCAAGAAGAAAAGAGATTATACTTCTTAAGAAATCGGGCCGCATTCAGCCGAACAATAAACAGAGAGATACTTCTACAAACTTTACCAAGAGATTTATTTGGGAGACCAATTCTTCCTGCAATAGACACAAGATATGTGGAAGAACGTGCACGATACTATACTGTTTTGGACAATGCGTATCGCGTATTAAGTATTGTTTCAGTATTCGCAGGTATGGATCCTGAATTTAACAGATTCTTTTCGAGTGCAACCCCTCTCAAACCAGCCTTCAAACAACTTGAAGATGCACTTTTGAAGACAGGAAAATACTTTTGCACACACTCAGAACGTTCTGTACAAGAACGTACGATTAACGCGCGAGGATCAAGTTCTCTTTCTGCATCAACATACGCTCCGTCATATATTCGTAAGCACGATCTCATTACTGTTGAAAGAACCAGACTTATTGAAGCAGACACGAATGTGCGCACGACATTTAGCAAAGAAAGTCTTGATCTCCTATCAGCGAGTTTGGCTTCAACAGGACAAATAGAGCCAATACTTATTGAAAATGCCGAGAATGGCATGTACAAAATCATTACTGGACATCGTAGATTCCGTGCAGCAACTCTTGCCGGAATTCCTACGTTACGATGCATAAATATCAGCAACCTTGAACCATTTGATAGAGTAATATTGCAAATTACTGAAGACTCACAAAAACCCTTCTCTCCTTCAGAGCGTGCAGAACATTGGTTCTTACTATACAAAAAAATCCAAGGAGAAACTACTTCGCCCATTTCAATATCTGCATTCAGCCGCATTCTTGGAAAAAGAGAAGAGCTTGTGCGAGAAGCATTTGCTTTTCTAAGTCTTCCGCCTCTTGTGCAAAACTTAGTGCAAAGAAATTTACTTACTTACTCTTGCGCTGTAGTTCTCGCCACTCTTCCAGGACGATATGGGGGTGTACGAAGATCCTATGTAATTTCTCCTA
>JAHFPE010000029.1 GCA_023261345.1 Candidatus Woesearchaeota archaeon | reverse complement strand
GTTTGCTCTTCAACCATTATTGTCCTCCAAGGATTGCTTTGCGAACTTGCGCAACATGATTACCAAATTGGTCAAGAACTAGACCTTTTTGTACAACTTCTCTAAAATGTTGTTTGGCTGATTGTGGCTTTGAAGTCACGGTCTTACCCCAGTGAGAAATGTGCTCTCCAGAAAGACGCTTTTGGTCAGGCACAACTTTATCATCAAGAGGAAGAGAAATACCCGCTTCAACACAACCCTTAAGTGCAGCAAACACAACTCCGCCATGAACAGCAGGATGCATGCCAATATCAGCAACGCAAGATGTAATTCCTGCTTTTTTTGCACGAACACCAAGAAGCAGACCTGCGAGATACCCGGCAGGAATGTTTCCTGTGCCTGCTTTCCAGCCGTACTGACCAAGATCGTGCGTGTGGCTTGCAACCAATACTTTATCTCCGGTAGGAGTGTAGTCAACAACCTGAAGTATGAGGTGTTTAAGAGTTCTTCGAACAACTACTCGTGGTTTTCTTCCTGCAAGAATCTTGAGTCGTAAGTTGTAGTCTGTTCTTCCTTCACGCTTCCTTCGATATGGTACTGTGTATCCGATTTTCATTTTTTCATCATCCCGTTTTCTTGAATGTACATTTTAAGATGGTGAATGCTTCGGAAAAATCCACCTTTGGATTTCCTATACAAATTCGTTGCATCTTCTTGCTTGAGTTTGGAAGTATGTTTGAGTCGATTGATCAGTTCTCGTTGTAACCTTACTGTTGCCATCCACGCGTCTTTCGGATTTCGCCTAGCTGATGCACGCCCTTTTCGACTACCTGTTCCTTGCTGTCTTGATTTACGTTTTTGCTCCAAACGAAGTCTCGCCCAGTATCTGCTGTGCCCTTTTATTGGCTTACGAATTATTGTACCTTGCTTGATAAGCTCTCTTACATCTGCTGTTGTAATCGCCTTTTTTATGTCATCAAGTTTTTCTGGATTTAGCCAAACACGTGATGGAACGCATTTCAATGCTCTTGCAGCTATTCGTTTTTGAATCATGGTTGTTGTTGTGTTAAGAGTTTATCTAACGCTTTTTTCTCCTCAACTTTTTGTTCTGTTGGTACTGCTTGCGAATTTGAAGCAGACTTCTCTAATGGAGACTGTGCTGATTGTGGTTTTTGTGATTCGACTTTTTTTGTTGTTTTCTTTTGCCTATTTTGCTTACGAACAAGCATTGCTTCTCGTGCAGAATTCTTGTAGTTTTCAGGATTTGCGATGTTAAGTACACGTAACCCTTTTTTCGCACACGAATCAAGGAGTAGTAATCTATTTTTCATTCCAAGTCTAGAATAGAGTACAACACCGTGCTTTTTGGGAAGAAGCGAAGAGAGTGCAGATTCGTTTCCTACGACAATTGGAATAAGTCCGCTTGCATGAGTTCCTCGTATTGCCACGGGACTACCCCAACCTGGCTCAATAAGACTTGGTTGGCCTCGATAACTGTGGCGCATTTTTGAATGAAGACCGCTTGGCCTACGCCAGCCAGTTCCTTTAATCGCCATAATTTTATGACCATCTTCTCGCTTGAAAAGAGGCTTACGCGCTTTTCGCTGTTTTCTTAATTCAAGAAGATTCATGCGTGCTCCACAGCAACACCTGCTTTTTCAATCATGTAAATACCATCTTGGAATACTCGAAGATCTTTGCCACTAATGCGTGTTGCTTTTTCAATATCTGCTGCAGTTTGTCCAGCTAGTTCTTTATTTACGCTTTGGATCATGACTTTATCTCCGTCTAATTTTACAGATACTCCTGCACGTAATCGAACTGTTCTTGGAACCTTTTCACCAAGGAAATTTTTAATTGTAAACATATTATTGCTTATGGTGCACGTCATTGGAAAGTGACCCGAGCAAATCTTGAGTGTATATGTATACGGCGAGACTACTCCTGCCATCATGTTGCGAAGGTGTGCAATGCTTGAATACAAAAAGGATTTTTCGCGTTTCGTTGCTTTTTTTGAAGCAAATTCAACAATGTTTCCTTTTACCGTAAGTGAGACACGAATGTTATCCAGCTTTCGTACAACTTCTCCTTTTGCGCCTTTCACAAGAAGCCCACTCGAAGAAACTGTTGCACTAACACCTTCTGGAAGCATAACCTCCTCAAGAATATCTAGTTTCATTAGTAACAATACGCAAGTAAGCGTCCTCCGAGTTTTTTCGATTTTGCTTCTTCATGATTCATAATTCCTTTAGGAGTTGAAATAACGAGTATGCCAACTCCTTTTGCGGGAAGGAAACGTTTCTCAAACTTTTCATATGTTTCAAGTTGTACACTGAATCTTGGTTTGATCGCGCCACACTTGTTAACGCTTCCAAGTAAGTGAAGCTTGATAACTCCGCCGCGTGCTGGAGTTACTTCTTCAGCTAAACCAACAAATCCTTTTTCATTCATGATCGATAGCACACTACGAATCACTTTTCCTGCAGGATGAAGAAGAACTTCTCTTCGTCCAATACGATCATAATTGAGCAATTTTGACAATGCATTTGCGAGTGGGTCGTGGAGCATGGTTTTCACGTGTATTTTTTGAATCCTATTTTTGTTGCTATCTCCCGAAAGCAGCACCTGCACAAATTTAAGCCGTACTTGCTGATGTGCGCGCCATACTGAAGGCATCTTGTACACCGAACATTTCCTCTGCCTGTTGGACGTTCTTTTGGTTGGTTGTGCTTGATGTACTTTTGCATTTTGATGGGCTTTGCGCGTAACTGCTTGAATGCTTTTCGCCAGTCTTTAATTGTCATGCTGCACCTTCCACTGTGACGCTAAATGCATCATGCATGAATTGCATTGCTTCTTTCTTTGTGACTTGATGTTTACTTGGAATTGCGGTAGGACGGATTCGTCTGCGCTTAATTCTGTAGCCAGGTTTTTCCAAACTCACACATACTTGTAATCCCATCACGCCGATTTCTGGGAGATATGCAGCATCAGGAATATCAATGTATTCATGAATTCCAAATGAAACATTTCCCTTATTATCAAATTGCTGTTCTAAGAGTTTCATTCCTTTTGCGCCAAGGAGTCTCTTTAACAATTTTGTAGCAGGCTCTTTACGAAGAGTAACTTTGCAACCAATAGGAAGACCTGGTCTTAATCCCCATGCAGGAATGCGTTTTTGAGTTATTGTTTTCATAGGTTCTATTCCTGTGAGTGCTTTAATAAGCTTCACTCCTTTCTCAAGACGCGTCTGATCTTTACCTGCGCCGATGTTAAGAGTTATTTTCTCTAGCCGAACTTGTTGCATAGGATTCATGGTATTGGGTACGCGAACTCCTTTCTTGTTTCTACAGTTTCTCCATCTCCGGAACACCAAATTTTTTGACCTTCAATCTTATTTACAGTTCCTTTTTTACCAACATGACCCCCGCCAGTCAATAAAACAGTTGTTCCTTCTTTAAGTGTGATGTGCGAACTAATTTTGTTTGAAGGCGTTTCAATCACAAGCGTGTCTCCGACGGCATATGGTGCTTTTTCAAGGCGCAAAGTTCGACCATCGCTCAAATGAACTTGTGTCTTTCCTCCACGTACAGTTGTTTTACTCTGGATTCTGCATGGCTTTTTATCTGTGTCATTTGCAGATTCTAAGGTGAGCCGACCCTTTTTGTCAAGTGAGATTATTGCGCTTACTTTTCCTTCAGGAATTGAGATACTATCAAATAGTCCAACAGGAAATCTTGGATTTTTAATTCTTCTTCCGTCAACAAGAACTTTTGTTCCAAGTAATATTTTACGAATTTCTCGTAAGGTAGTTCCTAGTCCGAGTTTTCTCATCCACTGAACAAGCGGCATAGCAGTTGCAATTGAGTGAGGTCCTGAGGCTGGTTTTGTAATCCACATTGTCGTCTTTCGATCAATAGTCCATGAAGCAGGCGCTGCGTATCGTTTCAAGTGTCTGCTCATGCCAGTCTCCGTTTGTCTGTTGTATCAAGTTCTTTGATTAATAGCACTGAAGGAACAAGAGGATATTTTGCTTTACTCCCATCTTTTTTTGCCATTTCAACTCCAGTAACGTAAACCCGTCTTTTTTTAACATCTACTTTTTCAACTTTTCCAGTTGTTCCTTTGAAACTTCCTGAACAAACTACAACTGTATCTCCAGTACGTACACGTAATGCTCTGTGTTTTAGTTTTTGTCTTAGTTCTTTAGATAAATGACTATGAAGGAATGCGCCCATTGTGTGAAGTTGCGCATTGTAGACGTACAACCGCTGCTTTGAGGGCTTTGTACTTGACTTCCATGCTTTTGACCATTTATTTTTGTTCGTCATACAATGAGACTGGCAATCTTGGAAACTGCTGGCCAGCGCTCGCTCACCTCTTTTGCAATTGGTCCTTTAATCATCGTGCCTTTTGGATTTCCCATTTCATCTTTTAACACAACAGCTGCATTATCTTCAAACTTCACATGAAATCCGTCAAGACGTCTGAATGCTTTTTTTTGTCTTACAATAATTGCTGCAACAACAGTTTTTCGCATGTCAGGCTTTCCTTCAACTACGGATGCAAGTACGTAATCTGCAATGCCTGCACTTGGTTTGCGTCCCTTGACACCCTTGACGTTTTTAACGCTGATGATTTTAAGAAGTCGCGCGCCACTATTATCACACGCAACAACTCTACAACCATGAGGAAGCAGTCGCGGAATACTTGCTTTAATTGCTTTCATTTGTTCTCCTTACTGTTGCTATTTGTATCTTTTTCTTTGTTCTTACTCTCTATTGCCGCAGCTGTTACGAGTTTAGCATCTTCTTGTAAGAGTTCTTCTTTTGCCATGTACTGCCAGTTTTTACCAACACGTTCAATGATAACAAAATGTTTTGTCTTACTAATTGGTTTTGATTCCATGATTCGAACAATTTCTCCTTTTCTAGCTTCAATACACGCAGGGTTATGTGCCTTTACAACAGTTCTGCGTTTTTCGTATCGTTCATATTTCGGAACAAAATGAAGTCGTTCCCAAGAAACTGTAGCTGTACGCTGCGCTTTTCCTTGTGTTACTGTTCCAACAAACGTTCTTCCATGGGTTCTTACTCTACCATGAATTCCGCATTTTTTGTCTGTGCAAGTCATTGTTTCCATATTGTTCACCTGATGATAACACGTTCAGGCGCAAACCCAAGCCCGATAAGTGTTTCTTTCATTCCTCGAATATGATTTCCTTGTAACTCAATTTTTCCAGCTTTCGCTGTTCCACCGCACGCAAACTTTTCCTTGAGCTTTTTTGCGAGCTGTTCCAAATCAATTTCTTTGTTGTCTATTCCTTCAATCACAGTGTACACCTTTTGAAATTTTCTTTCTTCAGCTTTAACAATTATTTTTTGGCTTTCTTTAGCTATTGCCTCACAAACACACAAGTCTGTTGAAAGACCGCATTTTTCGCATACGTTCATGGTTTTTGCTTTGTACCTCCAATCTTTGTACTTGCAATACTAGTATGGCTTGAATGAAGTGTATTTATGCGAGCAATAGTTCTTCGTAACTCTCGAATCTTTCGAGGACTTTTTGGAACAGTGCCCATTGCAACTTGCGTGTTTTCTTTCATTAGTTCAAGAGCTAGTTCTGTCTTTTTAGATGACAAATCTTGTTCACTTAACACTTTCAAATCGCGAAATTTCATTTTGTTTCTCCATTTTCTCTGTTGTAACATTCGTTGTATCTGTTGCATCTTCTTTTTGATCTTTAACGTTCATCGTCTCTTTCTCTTTTGGATCTTGAATGACAGAGATGTCGTCAGGAAGTACGATATCAGGCGGCATGATTGCAACTTTAATTCCTACAGTTCCTGACTTCATTTGCGCACATGCTTGTGCTCTTCTAACTTGTGTCATTGCCACAAAGCCACATTTTTTAAGGTACCCTTTGTAAAAACGCCAAGACTTTGCTCTTGCGCTTGGAATCTTTCCTGACATGATAATTTCAATTCCAAGAGCGCCCGAATTCATGACATCTTGCATTGTTTTATGACCAATTGCTTTGAATTTTTGAAGCCCAAAACGCTCAAGTGTAGATGCAATTCTCTCAGCAGTAATTCTCGCATCAAGATTTGGCGCTTCAACTTCTGCGATTTCTATTGTTGGATTCTCAAGACCGAATTTTTTCTTGAGTGTATTTGTGAGCTTTCGGATATTTTCTCCTTTTCTTCCAACCACAAGTCCTGGTCTTGAAGTGTAAATAAGGATTTTTTCTCCAAGAGGAGTTCTTTGAAGTTTTGTATGACTATGACCTACATTCTTGAGCGTATTTGAGATGTATTCTTGTATCTGGAATTCTTTCATGTTTTCCGCAATGAATTTTCGCTCAATCATTTTTGTTTTTCTCCAATAATTATTTCGACATGTGCTCGTTTTGCTTGTCGTCTACGCTTTCGTCCATATCTCCAAACTGTAGGTCCTGTATTGCACACTGCATGCTGTACAATAAGCGTGCTTGTGTTCAGTCCTTTTGCTTGCGCATTTGCTTCAGCATTCTTAAGTACGCCAAGTAAGTGCTTGCAGGTAATGACAGGAAATCTTCCAGGACCCATCCCTTTTTTGTGCCCCAAATCAAAATGGTATTTTGTGTAAGGAACAGCGATCTTGCATTCCATAACATTTTGCAAAAACGCGGTTGCTTTTGGCAATAATTTTCCTTTGAGTGACTTGCACACTTCCATACCATGCTTTGTTGAAATCGGCAAGTTAAACGAAACTGCGCATGCTTGTTGTTCTCCAATTGTTTGTGAATACGTGTGCGCCATTTTTTTTTTTTACCTCACGCTCAAACTTGCACTTGATCTTGTAGCGCCAATACCTGGTGCTGAATGACCGACCTTTTTGCGAGTAAGTGAAAATTCTCCAAGACGATGACCTAACATATCTGGTTCGATTATAACTTGCGTCCATTCTTTACCGTTATGAACACGAATCGTTTTTCCTACGAGCGAAGGAATAATGATGAGATCACGGCAATGCGTCTTCAAGTCTTTGGTGTGCTCTGCATTTTTCAAAAAGATTTTTTCTTGAGGAGTAAACCCGCGTTTCATTGCTCTTCTCTGTCTTGATGGAAGAAGCTTTGCGAACTCAGGAAGGCTTAGGCTTTGGATTTCTTGCAATGTCTTTCCACGGAACATCCATTCTTTTGCCATTTACTTCTTCCTCCCTGTTCGTCTTGGCCAGAGCTTACCCACTTTTCTGCCAGGTGGTGCATGGTGACCTACTGGTTTATTCTTTGCTTTACGTGATGTACGTTTGTTACCGTATGGATGATCAACTGCGTTTTGCGCTGCTGCGCTTGGATTTGGCCAGCGTTTGTTTCGTGCGCGCTTGTAGAAGTGTTTGGTTCCTGCGCGAAGGAATGGTTTTTCCTTTTTTCCACTTCCAGCAACAGTGCCTATGACTGCTCTACAAGCAAGAGGGAACTCGCGCTCTTTTCTTGAAGGAAGAAGAATGACTGCGTGAGAAGGCGTTTTTGCAACTAGGCGAGCTGTTGTTCCTGCGGTTCTACAATATTTTCCACCATCTCCTGGGACTCCTTCAATATTGTATATGAGTGTACCTTCAGGAACTTCTGAGAGAGGAAGGGCATTTCCAAGTGAAATAGTTGCGCCATTTCCGTGCGTGATTTCTTGCCCAACATGAACTCCCTCTGGCGCTTGAACAAGA
>JAHFPE010000028.1 GCA_023261345.1 Candidatus Woesearchaeota archaeon | reverse complement strand
CTATGAGACAGGTTGAATCCACATATCCTTCGTAGATAAAGTATTTCTCTTTTTGCATCTCTCGCATTGCCGCAATGTCTATTTGCCCAGTTTCTCCTGCTGATGAACGCAGATGCCTTTTAACTGAAAAGTGCGGAAGAGTGTCTCGAATACGTGTTGGACAATTACAAAACAATTTTTGACCTTCAAGCTGCGCGTGGATTTCAAGTCCGCATTTTAGCCCGATATTTTGCCAGTTCAACCATTCATTTTTTTCCATTTTTCGTGTTATTAATTTCTCTTGATTTTATTTCTTTTTCTCCAATTATCTTCTTCACGCATTATGCTTTACTGATCTTACTTCACAGATATGCATCACTGATTATTCTTGAATTATTTTTCTTGGGCTGCTTCCAATCTCAAAGATATCTCTCCCACAAGATTTGTCACAAAAAGTTCAGCAACTTCTTGCTTGTTGTAGTTGCTTAAGAGCCATGCAAGCTTGATGAATGCTGTTTCTGTCGTCATATCACAATAGTTTCCAATAATTCCTGCAGCTTGCATTTTTCTTCCTGTTGTGTACACATTCATATTGATACTTCCAAAAATAGTTTGTGTTGTTACGCAAACTACTGTGCCACTTTTGGTAAGCTTTTGCAATGCATTGTAAATCGCAGTGTGTTCTTTTGTATACTCATCAATCTCATTAATTGGCATGTTCCCTGCCATTCCTGAACCTTCCAAAATAAGCCCTTCCCAACTATTATAACAGGAGAATTCTTCTGCGTACATGTTCGTGTGCATTCGAAGAATACCCACGTGAATATCTTCTTTGAATGAACGAACTCGCACGTTTTCCTTTTGCTCAGTTCTATGATGATAATCTGTTTTACAGAACCGAACTTGTCGAGTTTTTGGATTCACAATAGCCCAAGGCTCAGTGTTCACTGCTTTAAACGCATCTCGTCTTGATGAATGCATTTTTCTGCATTTTGTTGCAGGCAGTATAACGCACGTCTCATCATTTGTTGTTTCATGCATGCAAACTGCGATATCCGCAAAATTAGTTGTTGTAACAAGAGTAATAGCGCTTAGCAAATTCAATGCTGCATCACTACCTCCACGATCAGAACTACGCTGCGCACCGACGAGAATAACCGGTACTGGCGTGTGTTGCAGCATGAATGCAAGAGCAGCACTTGTGTAATGCATTGTGTCTGTTCCATGCGTGATGATCACTGCATGCGCGCCAGCATTTATTTCATGCGCAACCTCCTTCGCAAGAATATTGTAGTGACTAAATCTGATGTCCTCACTCCACATTTGACGAACAAGACGCGAGGTAACACTTGCCATTTGTTTAATCTCAGGAAACATTCCAAGAAGTTCTTCTGGAGTAAACCTCGAAATAACACCACCTGTTTCATAATCTACTTTTGAAGCAATTGTTCCCCCTGTATGAAGAATGCTGATCTTAGGAAGACCTGCAGCAGAAGGAGAGGTAGGAGCAACTATTTGCGAATGTTCGTACGCTTTCAGAAGACGTATCTCTCGCACACGATGTTTGTGTATACCAATATTATATCCTGATGCTAACTTAAGGACGACAAATAATTGCTCTTGTGGCATGAGCGTGCCTTCCAGAGTTTCATCTGCGGTGATAACTTGTATTTTATCTCCTTCTTTTGGCACCGGAATGTTTTTTTGTTCAGAATGTGGTTGCTCACTCATGGTTCCTCCAAGATACGTGTTTTGTTTGCCATTGTCTCTTTTTCTTTAGTAAATCATCTAATATTCTGTAAGTTTTCGCTCTTTCGCACTTATTAGAGTTGTGTTGCCATCCTTACCAGTTACTTTTGTTGCGGTAATAAAATTGTTTTGTTCTAGTTTTGCAATCTTTCGCTGAAATGTTTTGTACGTTCCTTGACCGCCACGCTCTTTGTATATTTTGAATAAATCACCAATTTTTCCGCCAGACTGCTCTTTACAAACTGCAAGCGCAAGTTGCGTGTCTTCCTCGAGGTCCGCTGAATTTTTTAGCGAGAGCTCCTGAATTTTTTGAACAGCAATCTTGGCGTTTTCCAGTAGAATTTTTTTGCTTGCCTTTTCTTCTGCAGCAAGACCAGACTCACGTAGCAGATGAATACCCATGCGAATATCCTTGAGTTCAAACGCAGTTTTTGCAATAAGCGAAAAAGCATCAGGACTCCAAACATCAGAAACAAATGCGTACTCAATACGCTGCTTCAAAATCCCCTCTGTTTCCTCTCTATTGTACTCTTTGAACTCAAGCACTTCAGGAACTAACCTTGATTGCAGTCGCGCTTCAATGTCTGTGAGCCATTCTTTATAATTTGTAATCAGGATGATACTTCGTTTATAAATATCTGTGAGAAGAGAATACAAAAATTCGTAATCTTCTGCCTTGTCAATTTCATCAAATACAAACACAACTCCTTTCTTGTTGCAAACATTTTTGATAATATTAAGAAGCTCCTCTGCACGCTTGTTTTGCGTGAACATGTACTCAAGCTGATGACAAATATCAACGTAAATTTGAAACGTTGTATTTTTCTGCCAACAATTCACGTAGAGCGTACGAACATCATCTGTATTATCGTTTAAATCGCGCAGCACCCACCGAACTGCAGCAGTTTTACCAATCCCCGGAACACCAAAAACAAACACGTTTCTGCCATTTCTCTCTGCCAGAAGCGGCTTAATACAACTTGCCAGATAATGCTGCTGCTCGTCACGATACGGCATGAGTTTAGGAATAAATTCGGCATCAAGAGCATCCTCATTCTTAAAAATACTCTCGCCAGAACCAAGTAGATTACCGAACAACCCCATGAGTTAAATTGCAGAAGAAGGTTTTTATAAAGGTATCTGCAAATATGAATTTAGAAGCATAATTTAAAGAGACGCCGGCGCTGGGAATTTCAACTTCACGATTTTGCCGCCCAAAAACCGCAAAGCTTTTGAACCCAGATGTTCTTGCGAACACCAGTGTTTCAAGCTGGCGGCTTACCTGATTTGCCTACGCCGGCGTCAGGTTTTTTCTTTATTTTTTCTCTTTATATCTTTTACGCGAAAAATTTCCGGAACATTATGTCTTACAATCTCCCGATAAGATGGGTAACTTTTTCTGCAACTGCAACCCGCAACCACGAATCGTGCCTTCCTACATTCAAACGAGGGAAAACGCCGCAGGACGAATTACAAAAAAAGAAACCTGCGGCGTTTTCGTTCAGCTTAAAGTGAGGGGCAAAGACCGCAGGAGCTAGATGCAGTAGAGACAGAAGTATATTGCGCGGCCTTGCTTACTTCATTTGTAAACTGGGGCAAACCTCAATGATTCCTTCAAGATTAGGCCAGTGTGTAAGATATTGTTGAATGTCATCTCTGTGACTTCGACGTAATCTGTTTTCTGCAGCTATGATTTCAATTTCAGTTCCGCAGCATGTTCCTCTTTCTCGATGAATGTACATTCCATTGTCGTATCTCCATGATAAAAGCATTGCATTTTCATCAGAGAAATTCTTCCAGACAACAAGGTCTGTGCCAGGAACTAACTCTAAACCGTCTTTTTTACTATATCCATACAAGAATGCAACACCTGCTCTATCGTGTGTGCCTAATTCATCCCCCTCTCTTGTATGTGGAAGCACACTCCTGAAGTACGATATTGCTTTATCAGTTGGTCTTGCTGAATCAAAAACGTATAATTTGAATACTAATTCACCGTCTATGAAAGGTCCTTTTTGCAAAAGTTTTGGTGCAGGAGGCAACTAGTATTCTCCCATTCCGCCCATTCCTGGTGGTGGTCCTTGTGGTCCTCGTGTATCTTTTGCTCCCGCGATCACGTCATCAATTCGAAGTATCATCTGGCTAACTTCAGATGCAGATGAGACCGCTTGTGTTTTTATTTTGAGCGGTTCAAGCACTCCTCTGTTCCAAGCATCCATGACCTTTCCAGTATTGACGTCCACACCTGCCCATTTTTGTTTTTTGTCGTGTGCAGCTTTTAATTCTGTTAAAACATCTATTGGATCTAACCCTGCATTTTCGGCTAGTGTTCTTGGAATTACTTCAAGAGCAGTTGCAAATGCAAGTACTGCAAGTTGTTCTCTACCAGCTAAACTATCAGCAAACTTGCGAAGACCCTTGCTTACTTCGATTTCTGTAGCTCCAGCTCCAGCAACAATTTTTCCTGATTTAAGTGCGGCTGCAACATCTCCGATTGCGTCAGTCATTGCGCGTTTTGCTTCATCTACAATGTGATCTGTTCCGCCGCGCACAAGTATGGTAACTGATTTAGGGTTTTTGCAGCCAGTGACAAAGGTTAGGTCGTCGCTGCCTATTTTCTTTTCTTCCACTCTGCTAGCAAATCCAAGTTCTTTTATTGTTATGTCTTGGAGGTTGCTCACAATTGTGGCGCCAGTTGCTCGCGCGAGTGCTTCCATATCTGATTTCTTGACTCGTCGTGCGGCATAAATTCCTTTCTTTGCAAGCAAATGTTGCGCGAGGTCATCAATTCCTTTTTGGCAAAAGACTACATTTGCGCTTGAAACACTGACTTTTTCAACCATGTTGCGGAGCATTTTTTCTTCTTGGTCAAGGAATGCTTGCATCTGGCTTGGCTCGCGTATTTCGATTTTCGCGTCAATTTCAGTATCTTTAATTTCAATTGCGCAATCAAGAAGTGCAATTTTCGCGCTTTGTATTGATTTTGGCATTGAGGGATGGACTGCTTCTTTTTCGAGCACAACTCCTTCGATAAGTTCAGTATCCTCAGTACTTCCGCCAACGCGTTTTTCTAGCTTGACGTGTTCTCTATCAAATGTAAGTCCGCTTGAGGTTTGTTCCATAACGCGTTTTACTGATCGAACTGCAAGATCAGCGAGTTTTTCTTTTGCGCTTTCTGCGCCTTTTCCCGTGATCGCAGTCATTGCAATTTTTCGAAGCACGGCCTCATCTTTTTCTCCTACTTCTTCTGCAATTTCATTGAGAATTTCAAGTGCTTTATCTGAAGCAACGCGATAGCCACGAGCAATGACTGTCGGGTGCACTTCTTTGTCGAGTAGTTCTTCTGCTTGCTTGAGCAGTTCGCCAGCAAGAACTACAGCTGTTGTTGTCCCGTCGCCAACTTCAGCCTCTTGTGTTTTTGCAACTTCAACAATCATTTTTGCTGCAGGATGTTCAATTTGCATTTCTTCTAAGATTGTGACTCCGTCATTTGTAATTGTGATGTCTCCGAGCGTGTCAACGATCATTTTGTCCATGCCTTTTGGGCCAAGTGTTGTTCGAACTGTTTCAGCAACCATTTTTGCTGCCATGATGTTGTTACGCTGCGCATTCTTTCCTTGCGTTCGTTGTGTGCCTTCAGGCAGAATGAATATCGGCTGTATTTGTTGATTCATGTTATCCTCCATGCTCAAATTTGAGACTTCCGTGCATAAATGTCGCTTCGAAAAAGATAGAAGTCGTTTTTAAAGATTGCGCAAACATTCTGCCGATTGTCGTAACCGAACTGTAGTATATTATTTAGTAAAACTCATAAATACTAATACATTAATGAGAAGAATGGGTGAAGTCATAGTGACAAGAGGAGGACAGATCACACTTCTGAAAGAGGTCAGAGACCGATTGGAAATTAAGGAAGGAGATCTGGTTAGCGTTAATGTGATTGGAGATGCAGCAATGATAAGCAAAAAAAAATCTTAATATTTTTGATAAACATGATTTTTTGACTGACAACTTTGCAAAGGTGCTAAGTTCCTTGCGTGCCAAAAAGCTTTCTTCTCGAATGAAAAGAATAGGTATAATTTCATGAAATTATTTTTTGACACTTCAATTCTAGTGGAAATAGACAGACATCACGAGCACACTATTGAGTTTCTCAAACGATGTACCCTGCAAGGGCATGAATTATGCATAAGTACAATCACCGTTGCAGAAATCCTAACCGGTACATTTTTACGACGTGATTCGGCAATTGCGTCATTGATTGCAAAAGAAGTTTTGAATCAATTTAGTTGGTACGACGTTAGTGGCACAGTAGCCGAGCACGCTGCAAAAATAAGTGCGCATCTTTATGTGAATAAGATGCAAGACTCTGTTGAGAATCAAGACATTCTCATAGCGGCAACTGCAATAAATTCTGGGGCCGATGCGCTCATAACTTTGAACAAAAAAGACTTCGTAATTATTCCTAATTCGCGCAGTTTCAGCGCCAGGAGAGTTTGATGTTTTTCTAGCAAAACGGAACAGAATAAGCAATGACAAATAACATAGTCGTTCGCGAACTAACTATTTATTTTTAGTAGTTTGAACCGCAGTAACCCGCCCTTGCATGCTCTCATACGCGTTCACCAACTCATCCATCCCGAATTCTCTAGCAAGATTATATGCTTCTTTGTAATGGCCTTTTGCTTCATAAACAATGAGATTCTTGGCTAATCGCAAATTGCAAAAATTTACAAACTTTCTACTTGCAATTTGCTATTCTAGCGAATCTCGCAAATGTTTTATAAATGACGAGAACCGCCATAAGATCGCAGAACTTGGAGAAAGCTCGTAAGCGTCCTCAGTGTCATTCATACATTCGTCTAGAGATTCAGTTAAGGTTGCGTCCACATTTCGCAGGTATGCATCAGCTGCTTTTTTCTTCTTTCCACAATCTCAAGATGTCAGTTCCTGGTGTTGCGGCTTGTAGGCAAGTGACTGAGAAATGCATAAGGTTACAACTTGTAAGAAGAACACTGTTTACCGCATTTTTTTCTGTTGCGCCTTGCGCTTGTAGTCTGTTATATTGTGAGACATAGCGTTGAAGTTCTTCTTTACCATCTATTTTTAGTGCCTTCATGATTTCTGTGACTTGATATGCAGCTCTTCGAATGGTATTTTCTTGTTCTGAAGTTGTGTACTTAACACGTATCTCAATACTTGCGGGACCCTCCTCTTTTTTGCAAACGCCAACAAACTTCGAATAATCCCACAATTTTGAGTCACGTTTTGTTTTTGGCTCCCACACATCAGAGTACACTCCAGTGTTTTTCATGTTGAGTTGCGACATGATTCCGATGAGTTCTAAATTTGCCCTTGATTCATCGCTAAGTTCGGTGTATTCTTTAGAAAGGGCAAGCATTTTGGCTAATTCTTTAGGTGCATAATTTGGATCTTTTTTTGTTTTCCAAGTTAATTCAACTGGAAGCATCCCTTCACGAGCACATGCTTCAAGTGCGGGTAGCATTCGTTTTATTTTTTTTACTTCAGATCCGAATAGCCAGTACTTACCTGTATATTCTCTGTCAGCTGGACTTGCTTGGTTGCCAGTTCCAATGTGGCAGTTTCGCAGAACATTAATTTTTGAAAGTAGCAGTTGAGGATCATACATCAATCTAAGAACTTCCGGTTCAGATACTTTTTGAGCCCTTGCGAGCATACCAAGAGTAAGGTCAGATTCTAATTCACCCCCATTTTTTGATACGTTTGTGTAATTAAATGGTACGATTCCTTTGCTTAGTACAGTTCGTTCTTCAGGTTTTAGACTGGCGCATATTCTTGTACTTTTCCAGCTTGTGTACGCTTCACGTAAATTCTTTTGAGAGTCTTCTAAGCACCATTCTCGAGATAGTCTTGCGCGTACTTGTTGATGATTTGGAACTGAGTTTGCCTTATCCGATTCCTCTAGTTTTGGATCTTTCCATT
>JAHFPE010000027.1 GCA_023261345.1 Candidatus Woesearchaeota archaeon | reverse complement strand
TTTTATTGATCTGCCGGGTGTGAATAATTCTCTAACATATGTATCAAGGCTCATACTACTTCCTCCTTCTCAAGCAACATCTTAAAGGGTGCTGCCAGAATTCTTAAAGGTGCTGTAACGATTCTTTTCATAGTATCTCCTGCGGCTCTATAAGCCCTGCAGCCATAAATTGTCGCAGCACCAATCACAATTGCGCACGTAAGTGCTGCAGTTGGATAATCCGCGAGTTTGTTTGCAAGATCTTCATATGGTGCGCTGGGCTGCTCAGGTACGCCATTCACCTGTACAAACGTTGCATCTTTTCCAGCAGCAGCATATTCCTGTTTAGTGCTCTCCTTCGTAGTTTCTAATGTTTTTTCTAATTCCGCAAGAACGTGTTCATGTTCGTTAAGCGGGTGTGTCGCCATTGTTCTATACGTATGTTGCAGTTCTTGCAATGAAACGTATGCTTTGTTCAGCCGTTCGATTGGCACTGTTTCTGATTCTAACATTGTTGCTAAGTCAGTAACTTGTGTTTTGAACTTTTGTATTACCTCATGGTCTGCATTTGTTGATGCAATCACGCCATCCACTTCTTGCTTCACTCCATCATTTGTTAATGCGTTACGAACTGTGTCAAGTGTTTCTGGGTCTCTTGATTTTGAGTACTCTTCAAGAACGTGTCGTATTGTTTTTCCGTACTTTGCAGCTAAATCAGCAGTGTCTAATTGAAGTCTAAACGTTTCACGTATCTTTCCCAAATATTGAGTATATTGTTCAATTAAGTCTCCTTCAGTGTTTTGCAAGTCAGTTGAATTTGCCTCCTTCGCTTTGCCAACTTCTTTTTGCAGGTCTTTCACAGCAGTCTCTAAAGAGCCATATTTATCGAATGCTTCTTCAAGATCGCGATACGTTTTTTGTCCGTAATTCTTCACTATGCTTGGCTTTGCTGTCCAGAGTGTAGCGCGGTCTTTCACTGTACCAACAACATTTTGTACAGACTCCAACTGCTTTTCTAGCCCGACAATTTGGCTTGTTTTTGTTGCAGCGCGTGATGCATATTTTTTAATTGTACTCGCTGCCCTTAAAGTGATATCTCCCAAAGTAGAAGACCATTCGCCAAGTCTGTGTGAGAATGAATTGTAATCCGCATCAATTTGCTCAAGTTCGCGTAATGCTTTTTGTACGTTATTGCGCATTTCTGGCTGAACAGTATATTCTACGCCAAAGTCTATATTCTTGATTGCTGCAACATCTTTTCCGATATTATTTGCCGCAAGCATTCCTGTTGTACTTTTTGCATTGTTCATTACATCTTTTACATCTTCTCCTAAATGAGGCGCGAATTCTCTAATCCATTTTGCAAACTTGTCATGATAAAAGGTCGTCGCAAAATAAGCGTCCGCAGCAGCTAATCCGCCAGTACCAAGATGATACGCTGCAGTGCGCACCTTTTTTCCAACTGATCTTTTCGGTTTAACAGGACGAACATTTTCAGGATTCATATCTTGCGGTAGTGTTTGCAAGGTATATAAATCTTGTGGCGATTTACTATTGTCGTGTGGTAAAATATTTTGTTTCATCATAATCTGCCAAGCGCCTACAACTTAAAGAACTTTGCCATCAAGAAATCCTCATTTGAGCAAAATTTATATATCGGTATAACTCAATTGAGGCTAATATGGACGAAAGAGTCGATTTTGGAAGAATCCTTGAACTAAATGAAAGCACAGCTACGTTGGATGCAATTGACAGAAAACTCATTTATTTGTTGTCTGAAGATAGCAGAATGCCAATTTCGGCTCTTGCAAAACAATTACGAATATCTAGAGATGTGGTTGCGTACCGAATCAAAAAGCTCATTGATCGCAAGGTAATTCTGAGATTTTCTCCATATGTCGACTTGTCGTTCTTTCATCTTGAAACATATCACGTTTACTTTATCACTACTGGAAATAAAAAAAGTGAACGTGACAGATTTATTGAACGCCTATCAAAACATTCGAACACTAAAAGTGTGATGGAATACACTACAAAATGGGAAATTGAGTGGATAGTTGTGGCAACCTCCTTAATTGAGTTTGATGCGCTGTTAACAAGCATTGCAACTGAGTTTTCGCACGTGATTCTTGAGAAGCATTCTGTGGAGCTTATTAAGGGTTTTAAGTCAAGTACGCTTCCTTTGCGACAAAAGTATGAACCATGGTCATCACCAAGAACAGGTAAGTACGTGCCGAATAAAACTGATGTACAACTTCTTTCTCTTCTTTGTGAGGACTGCAGAATATCCTCTTACGAATTAAGTGAGAAACTAAAACTATCTCCCTCTTCAGTTCGCTTCAGAATAAAGAGTCTTCGACGTGCTGGAGTGTTACGACGTTTTAGTGTTTTGGTTGATTTAAACGCACTTGGATACCATCTTTATACTATTGGCGCAGTGGTAAAATCACTCAGTGAACACGATGAGCACAAGCTTGAAGAAATAGTTAGACAGAACAGGTTTGTAATTAGAGCAGTAAAGGTATTGGGCCATTGGGATTTGATGTTTGTTATTGTGGCAGACACAATTAACAACTTTCATAAAACAGTAAAACTAATTACAGATAATTTTGCAGACATACTCATTACATACGAAAGCTTAATTGCATTCAAGGAGCACACGTTTAAGTTCTTACCACGAGTTATTGAGAAACGTTCATTCGCTACGACTCCTAAAGAAGTTATTATTACTAAGTAACGACAATACGATAACTTTATATACTTTAACCAACACCTGTATTGTGGGAGTGAAGTTTCGCAACAACATGAGCAGCCCTTTTGATAAAGCATTAAACCAAGTGTGCGGAGGCATATTTGGTGCTACGCAGAGGCCCCAAGTATCACTTAACACTGCGCTTGAAGAAGTGTTTGGAGAATTGCCAGAAGGATTTGATGAACAATCAAGTGTTCCTGCTGCAGCAAAAGCGCAAATAATGAGAGGTGGTGTACCGCTTGGTAAGTTAGAAACATGGATAAAAGACGCACGGGCAGAATGGCAGCAGGTTTCTTTTGCTCCTGACTCGCCACTTCACGGTCTGCAACTACATTATGATCCTACATTACAAAAATTGTACGTTCTTGCAGTACATCCTGAAGCTCGTTTTAATGACGGTGAAAAGGTCGAGCCAGCACTTTGTACAGAAGTTCCTTTACAAGAGAGAATTCTTCCGTTCATCAAACGCAGAGGTTACGATGTTAGTAGAACTGTATGGGCTGTTTTTCCTGAGGATTCAAAAGATCACTCACCAACTGAAATGGATTTCATAAATGTAACTGCTCAAATGCTGGGTAAGTTACGTGCCACAGTGAAAAATGTTAGTGGTTCGTTAGGTTTGGCAACAACATTTACAGTAAGAAGTCAGCAAGACCTCAATACACTTGTCAGTTCAGTACGTTCTGCAATAGTGGTGTACAAGCCCGAAGGTATGCACGATCAACTTCGAACATTATTTCCTCTCGCAGATCCTTGTGCACTTGAGAATGTTCTTGTTGCTCTTAATTCAGAAAGTAGTTCGCTTCAGAAAGTGAGTGATAAGACAATGACTGGTACAGTTCTTCGTTTTTTAATCGATGGAAAAGAAGTGTACGGGAAAATAGGGGGTAATGTAGCGTTGATTCAAAGGGAAGCGCAGTATTTGAAGGATGCTTGGACGCACCAACTTATGCGTGCAATCACTCCTAAAAATGCTGGAGTTGTTGCGTCAGATGGAGTTGCTGCATTATTCACATATGGAACAATGAACAATGGAATTGTATCTTTGGAAGATACAACTGCTTATTTTGATGTGCGCGATAAACTTTTTGCCGCATACGCAAAAAAAAGAGGTATTGATTCGAAATTGCTCCTTCAAGATGAATTCGCAACTGATGTACTTAATCGAGCAATTGCTCACACGTACATGCGTGAGCACGTTACAGAAGAAATATTTTCAAGAGATATTACTCCAGTTGTTTACAAGTTTGATGCGCTTGTTGAGAGGGCAAGTAGAACAACAAACAAAAGACTTCTTACTCATTTTGGGGAGCTACAAGCACAGTACGAGATTGCAAGTTCTGCACTTTTTGATGTTGACTTAAGCAATGACTTAATCCTGGCTCATGCAGATTGCAGGCAAGAAAACATTTGCCAGAGCAGATATAAGCTAGATACAAGGCCGATTTGTGATGCAGCGCTTGCAAGGCCAGCATTTCCAGAACTGGACCTCTCAAAGCTAGAATCAGGAAATGACGCAAGGTACACGAGAATGTATGCATTTTTTAGAACCTCTCTTGAGCAAATGGAAGGAAGAAACTTTGAACTAACAAACGCTGATGTTTTGTTAATGGCGAAGCGTATTAGGTACTTAAGCGCTTTAAATTGTGTTCGAACTGCGTCCTCAAAACTATCAAGAGATGTTATCGCAGATGCAAACATGTACCTCTGTAGAGCAGCAAGATTATTTGGTGAGTTGTAATAAAAAATATTTTTGCAAATAATCTTTTCTTGAAATTTCTTGCAATAAATTCCTACATTCGTGCAATCAAAAACTCACTTGCCAGTATTGGTGGATACCCATCCCAGTGGGACGATTGGTTTCTTCATTTCTTCTATTTACTTGTGTAACGTATCGTTTTTAGCCAAACGCATCTGTAGCACTCCAGTAAGCGGGCTATTTGCTAAATACACGATTCTTGAAAGCATAAGGATCCAGTGCGCCATGAATGGTTTGTTGGCAAAAAATTTTGTTGCGCGTATGCGAATATGTTGCTCCTCGGTGTGCATACTTGGGAGAAGTGTCCAATCTTGCTTTAGATATGCTTGTTTAAGTGTTTGTTGTAGTGCGAGAACTTCTTTTAGCAATTCGAAGAACTCAGGTCCAATTTTGGTTTTGTGATCAGTCATGTCTTTTGTAATGTAAAGGCACATGCGCGCTGTGTGCGTAAGACTGTTGAGGAACTGCCACAAAAACTGTTTTTCGATCGGATTGATGATTTGTTTTGAAATGCAACGCTTAAGAAAATTATCGTACTTCATCACGCGTTGTACGTCATCAGAAATTGGTTGGATTCCAAGATTCTTGAGGATTTCTTCTATCATGTACAACTGCCTGTGAATCAGGACTTCGGCATTGTCGTGGTTTGGTTCGCTTACGCTTTCAACGCAGAATGTATTCTTGCCTTTTTCAAAAACCTCAAACCCAAGTAAGTTATGCTCAACTACACTTCGTAGCAATTCTGATTTGCCATCAAATGTTACGTTCATTTTATCAAATCCTGCACGGTACGCGTTTGCAAGAAGTGTTCGAATTGCGCTCTCTCTAATGTTAGGAATTACAAGTATGAGTTCTTTAGGTTTTTGTTTTATTCCGGTTGTGGAAATGATAAGATTTTCATTATAAGTGTCTACTTCAACTTCATCTCCTGCACTAAGATTTTTCTCATCCACCCATTTCTTAGGCAAGTACATCGTGAGTCCAGCGCCTCCTTGCCTGATGAGTTTGCGCTTCATAAGATTGAGGAGTTGCTCTTGCTATTTAAAAGTTGCGTTTAACTATCTAAGATATCATAAATAGCGAAGAACTATTAGAATAACTTAATACTATCACTCTTAAAAGACTACAAAAGACCGTATCAGGGGGGGAAAACAATGGGTGGCAACTATCAAGAAATAGAAAGCGAAATTAATACCTTGCTTACTAACTTGGCAGGATGTAAAGTACCAGTCGAATTTGCATACCCAAGGGCAGTAAATCTAGCACGCGCGCTAGTTGAGACAAGCACTTCAACATTTCCTCTCATGTACTGGACTCACTCAGCATGCCACTTATTCGAAAACTTCCCACATGTACCATCATTTCTTCAGGACGAGAAACTGTTTCCTGCCGCAGAAATAATTGTTGATGGTATGGTGAAAGGAGTTATAGATGGTCTTACAACAAGAAAATTTGAACGTGAACCTCTCGGATGTGTTGATAGGCTTGTTGGTGGAATTCTAAGATACAACACCCAAAACGCGAGTCTGGATTCGATAAATTATCCCTTCAAACCCACCTCTCTTGAACGTCCTGAATTTGTGAAGATGGTTGAGCAAGATAAATATGCTCGTAGTATATTGCCTTTTATCAAAACAAAAAGTATTCTTGAAATGGCAGAGGAGGTCGTGCGAACTCAATCTCCAGCTGAACTTGAGAATTACTTAACTGACCACAAATTTATAGAATTGCTGCCTGAGCTACGATTAAGACTTTCAGAACAGGACTTGGAGAGCGCCTTGGAAGTTTACTCCGCAAGCAACAAAGAGCACGCCAAGGGCACGAATACAACCATCATTGGCGGAAAAAACATACTTTTGAGATTTAACAAACTTGAAGCAGTAACCACGGCACTTGATGGAGTATACATCGACGTGGATGGCACATTAATCGAACAGAATGTCTGTACAGGTCACGAACTATTATCCAACATAGTGCATGCCTACGCTATAAGCAGGTTATCAGAAGGAAAACGTGTTGTCATCATGTCAGGCGGAGATCCAGCTGAACAAACAGCAAAACTCAAATCGCTTGGTGTAGATGAAAGACTTCTTCCAGTGATTGCAAAATCAACTTTGAAAGGAAAGAAGCTCGAGATATGTGTTGATGACACGCATCCATTCTGGCAAGGGTTTGCTTCAGAACAATACATACATCCAACACAAGACAACGCCAAATTAAGAGATGGAGCAAGTGGAGATTAGATGGAAACAAACGAAAAACTATTCATTTCAGGAAGCAATTTGTATAGGGGAAAGGATAAAATTTTTTCCTCAGTTCAATCAACGTATGGCGGAGGCAAAATTCAGGTGGCAACAAGCGTTAGAGATATTCATAGGTACGAAAAAGAATATTCGCCTAACCTTGTTGTCAGTGAAAATGGTACGAACACTATTCTTGTTGGTACTGGAGAGTGCTGTCATGGTCATGTCTATGTAATTGAAGAACCCAAGCAGGGTAAAACTGTTTTGCAGGACATTGTTAGCGTTGATGTTGTGGTTATGGACTTGATGCAAATAGTAGCAGACTCAAGAAAAGTAAACCTCAACAACCCTGTGTCAGGCGCACTTGTCGTGGGGTATGGCTGCTCTGGCGCTGGAGTTGAAATAATTGATACGTTTGCTAGAAAGCCAATTGACGTTATGAATTGCAAAGAATTTCTTGGGTTGTATCGCGATGAAGTTAAAGGAATTGCTAATCCAATCGTGAAACCTGTTTTTGAGTGGAATTCAGAAGGAGGAATAGAATTACACGTAACCTCAGGACCCCTCCTTACTGATAATGGATACAAACCAATGCTAAACCTCAAAATAGATCTTAGTGATAGACTAAGAAAAATAGGTGTCAACTTGGACCTTACGAGATCTATGATTGCGGAATCTGAAAAAGTGAGCAGATGGTGAGCGGAGTGAAAAGATGAAAATCGAAACCCTTAATATTCAGTACATTGTTCATGAGAAAAAGGAGATTGAAAAACTCGAAATACTTCTCAAAGAATTACCGTTAGAATAGGTACCTGATAGTAGGTACTTCTTCGACTGTTTCGAAGATATGGCCGTATTCTTTAATGTTGCGCGTGACGATTTTAGTGATGAACCGACATATTTTATTAGAGTGGATTATTACGCCGAACACGAATCAACTGAGATTTGGCGTAATCGCCCCTGGGAAAAAAGAGCAGAGGGAACAGGAGAAAGGCGCAGTATAAAAGCAAGAAATC
>JAHFPE010000026.1 GCA_023261345.1 Candidatus Woesearchaeota archaeon | reverse complement strand
TCTTGATAGTTTGGTTTTCTTGTTGAACGTAATACTCGACGGTATTCAATCATTTTGCTTTGGAGCTTTCCTACGAACGATTGTTTTTCAGGAATGGATGAAGAGCCTGCAGAAGATGATACAAAAACAGGTTGAACTTGTGATGATCTATGTTGAGGTACAGGAGCTACGGAACTTTGCTGTTCTAGATTAGGACGTGATTGAGTGGCAGAGCCAGATTGCGCGCTCTCTGTTGGTTGTGCAGCAGCACTTGGTTGTGATTGTTGCACGATTGGATTTTCCATGTGTATTGTTCAAAGCTGGAGTTTTATAATAGTTGCGGTAGTATAAAAGTCAACTATGAGTTTAGCGTGAACTGAAGGATGTTAAAACTCGCCGCTAGATTCATCTGTGACAGTATCTTCTTCTGAGTCAGTGACGTCTTCATCATCATCTTCGTCTTCAGAATAGCCCTTCTCATGCTTATCATGCTTGTCATGATCTGGATCTGGGTGTTCTTCTTCAAAGTCTGGTTCTTCTTCTTTCTCTATTTTTTTTCGTGCCATATGCATCCCTCTTTTTTTACGCAAGCGTTGTTGGCATTATTACTTGCGTTGTTTTTTTTTTTGCATTAAGCTCTGCGATAGTTGCTACGTCGTGATGGCCTCATTTTTTCTGAGCCCATTCCTTTTGAACGTAGTCCTCGTGATTTCTTTCCTGCACTTGTTCTGCCGTGGAATACTCTGCCTGTTGTTGCAAGTCCTCGAAGTCGTACGTCTGCAAGAACAACTGGATGATTTCTTTCTACCATAACTACCTCATACCAGTAATGTTTGCTGTCATTTGCAAGCCAGTAACTGTTCATTACTTCGCAATTTGAGAATCCTTTTGAAGCGCGTTCTTCAGCAATGAGTTGATAACTTTTTCGAAGAGCTTTGATTGTACGCATATTTTTGCTCATTCTTCCGCCAGTCCATGTTCTTCTATGTGGTCCAGTTGTGACTTTCTGTCTTACAACAAAAATTCCTTGTTTTGCAACATACCCGACACTTCGTGCTCTATCAAGTCGTGTTGGCCCAGCGAGTCGAAGTGTTACTGGTTCTCTACGCCACTGCATAAGTCGTTCTTTCCAAAGAGGTCCTAGTGATTCTTTTGGTTTCTTCCATAACTTCTGCATGTACTTGTATGTGCCCATGTATTTTGGGCAGAAGTACATGGTTTTTAAAGCTTTGCTATCTCGCAAGCAGTATGGCGCAAAATCTGACATTTCAAAACGCAACTGTAACCCAAATTAACCTATCTGTTGTCGTGCAACAAATATACACACCAACTGATATTCTTCTTATTGCAGGTGTTGCAATTCTTTGTTTGATTGGCTTTTGGCTTATTTGGAAGATTGTAAAAAAAGAATGGAACGCGTAACTCACAGGGCCCAAGGAAATAGATGGGGTGCGTAAAGTTTATTTATGTCCATTTCGTGCAATCACGTCGAGCCCTTCCCTAACTTCTTGAGTGGTTCGTGCGAGAAAATCCGGGTTCTCTTCAAGCAACCAGTTCTCTGGATGAAATCCCCACGTAACTGCAATTACCTTATATCCTTCTCCTGTTGCGGCTCTGCAGTCTGATGTCGTGTCACAAACATAAATTGGTGTTTGTGTTGGATGCAATTCTCGAACTGTTTTGAGGCGTTCTTTTTTGTGCGGTCCTCGTTCAAGTCCGTAGACTGCACGAGGTGCGAGTTCTACTCGTTCGTACAATTCCTTGAGCCAAGATTCCCGTGCGTCAGTTACGACATAAATGTCATGATCCTCGCTTAGTGTTCGAAATAGTTCTGGCATTCCTTCAAAAAACAGTACTTGTTTCAGGTGTTCTTTGATGCGCGGTTCTATTTCATCCAGCATTAATTGCACCATTGCATCCTTAACCCCATTTTTTCTCATGCACTGCCAGTATCCCTCTCGGCTAAACGTTCGGGAAATATCTGGTGCTAACATAAATGGAAGATCATATTTTCTTCCTAGCTCATTATTCATGCGAGTATAGAAGTCATGTGTATCAATGAGCGTTCCGTCGTTGTCAAATGCGATTGTGAGTCTAGTCATTGGTTGGTTTCACATCTAATTTCATCATGCATTTTCGCTCAATTTATCCTTTGACATTTCCTAGTGGTTTGAGACTAACTACTGGTATTGATACATCTGCTGCAGCCATTGTGTTTACAACTTCTGATACGTTTTTGTATGCAAAGCCAGCTTCCTCTGCGAGACCCGAGTATGACGCTGTCTTCACGTAAATGCCGTTTCGTTCCATTGTCCTTTGCAGTTCTTGCCCGCTGATTCGTTGTTTTGCTTCGCTACGTGACATGGTTCGTCCGGCGCCATGTGAACTGCTTGCCCACGTTTGTGATGAGCCGTCTCTTCCAACGAGAAGATAGCTTCCTGTTTCCATGCTTCCACCGATAATGATTGGTTGTCCTGTTTTGCGGAATCTTTTGTCAAGTTCTATTCGTGATGGGCCGAATGCGCGTGTTGCTCCTTTTCTATGCACAAGAAGTTCTGTTTTTTTGCCGTTCACTTCGTGAAATTCCTGTTTTGCAATATTGTGACACACATCATACACAAGTTCCATGCCAAGTTCGCTTGCGCTTTTGCCAAAAACATTGCTAAAGCATTCTCGTATTCTGTGCAAGATTATTTGTCTATTTACAAATGCAAAGTTTGCAGCGCAAGCCATTGCGCCGAAGTATTCTTGTCCTTCTTTGCTTGAGAATGGTGCACAGGCAAGTTCTCTATCTGTGACGTGAAGATTGTACTTTTTCATTGCGCTAGAAAAAACTTCAAGGTAGTCGCTTGCGATTTGGTGGCCGAATCCTCGGCTTCCACAATGTACCATGATCGCAACAGTGTCTTTTTCAAAGCCGAGTGCATTTGCAGTTTTCTTCTCGAGAATCCCGTTTGTTCCAACAGTTTGTATTTCAAGGTAATGATTTCCTGAACCAAGTGTTCCTAATTGTCCAAGTCCGCGTTTGATTGCTTTCTCGCTAACAGTATCTGGAGTTGCGTCTTTGATTTGACCTTCTTCCTCTGTTGCAGAAATATCTTGTTCTTCTGCAAATCCGTTTTCAACGCACCATTTGCTTCCTTCTTGTATGATTTCAAGAAGTTGGTTCTTCGTTGGTTTAAATAGCCCCCCGCCTCCAACTCCCGGAGGTACTCGTTTGAATAAGCTATCAACAAGTTCGCGAATTTTTGGAAGAACTTCTTTTGTTTTAAGATTTGTCGTACACAATCTCATTCCGCAGTTTATATCAAACCCAATTCCCCCAGGAGAAATAACTCCTGTTTCCATGTTCATTGCAGCAACGCCCCCTATCGGGAATCCATATCCTGAATGTCCATCAGGCATACAGAACGCATAATTAATAATGCCAGGAAGGCACGCGACATTTGCGAGTTGATCAAGCACGTGATCATCCATTTGTTCAAGCAAATGCTTTGTTGCAATGATCCTTCCTGGAACAAGCATTCCTTTCTTGAATGTTGCTGGAAGATCCCATGTGACGTCATTAACTTGTGTAAGGATTTTTGAATTCATAGACGCACCACGATGCAGAAATAAAGAGTGTTAGTTTATAGAGCTTCGCTTTGCTAGGCGATATTGAAAAGATCCCTTCTTGACTATTGGGGGAAGTGTTGTTGTGATGTATGGTAGGACGCCAAGGGAAGCTTCGTGACTGGAAAGGCGTAGTTGGCACTTAATTTAGAACGCTGGACCCCGACAAGAAGGGTGAGACAGTGCCGAACTTTTCAATATCGCTATGTACTAAACATCCACCACAAATCTCGCAGTCCATACATTTCCTTTTTTTGCAATTCGTAGTTTGTGCATGGTGATTCCTTTCACATCAGTTCCAAGTACCATGTTATTATTTATTCTTGCTCCTCCTGCAGTGCATGTTGCAGAGTATGTATCTTTGGAGTTTTTGTGTTTGTTTGTTTTTACTCGAGAATTGAGCCTGCTAAAAATCAGGTGTTCTGCATCTTTGAAATACAGGAGTTCGCTCAAAAATCTAACCAGTAATTGCTCTTCACTAGTTGCTTGAAGTGTGAAAGTTCTCGTCATTTTATTCTTTACCGAAGAAAGCTCTACCTGCACTGTTGCAAGAGCAAGTCCTGCTTGTGCAAGAAGAGCTCCGCGTGTTCGTGCTGTTGCTTCAACTGCTACGTCTGCCCTTGTAATATTGTCCAAAAAACGAAATGGCATGTGCATTTGTACTCGATACAAGTTATTAAATGTTAACATTTGCGAAATGTAGAATATTAAAAAAGACCGTCGCCAGCCCGGGAGAGGCCAGCGACGTTCCTGTCAGTTCAGTGAGTGAAGACTGTGATTTATTTTTTTCGATGACTTGTCGAATTTTCCTTTGTTGTCGTGCCTGCGTCCCCAGCTCCGTAATGGTATAGCTCAGCAAACGCAGTTTCCCTCCAAGTGCACGACACACAATTCATTGTTGTTTCCTTTTTATTCTGGTTCTTCTTTGAGTTGTTCTGCGTCTTGCTCTCCTTCCCAAAACGCGAGCTCTCCTGGTTTCATTTCTTCTAATAGCTCTGCTTCCAGTTCTTCTCTTGCTTCTTCAATATCTTCTTGGTCCCACTCCTGTATTGGACCTAACGTATCTAATTCTTCATCCCAGCCCATTTCAGGAAGCTGGATTTGTGGTCCTGCTGATGGATCTAACAATTCATACCAATTGTTCTTCCGCATCATACACCCCACCTCCACGAAGATTGCTTTCTTCTAGTTTATTTTATAGATTGCGCTGATAATTTATATGTATTATAAGCAATACGAGATAAAAGCCATAAACATTATAAAGTCAGATTCATTACAAGAACGAATGAGAAGAAAAGTTATTCAGATTGCTGAATCAACACAGCTGGTGAGTTTACCAAGGAAGTGGGCGGTTCAGTACGGAATTAAGAAGGGTGATGAATTAGACGTAGTTGAAGAAGGAAGTAGACTCATCATAAGTACTGAACGCAAGCAGGAAATGGGAAAAATCACTGTCGATATTTCTGCGCTCGATAGAGATATGATGATGTTTCTTTTACGCGCACTTTACAAAAATGGTTATGATGACATAACGTTATGGTTTAAACATCCAGAATGTTTGAATTTCAGAACTGATAAACCTGAGCAAATAGTTGATGTTCTTGCAACAGAAGTCTCGCGACTAAATGGTGTAGAAATTTTTACGCGCAGAATTGATCATTGTATTATACGTACTATATCCGAGGACACTGCTAAAGTATTTGATACGATGCTACGAAGAACCTTTCTCATCTTTGATGAAACAATAAAAGAGCTCATAGAAGGGTATGAAACAAGGAACTATTCTTTATTGAACACGATTCAACAAAAACATGATGCCATAACTAAACTTATTGTTTATTGTCAGCGTTTGGTGAACAAACTTGGATATCCTGATCATCGTAAAACAAATACCATCTATCACATTCTTGAAGTACTTGATACCATGATGGACTTTCTAAAATACAATTCCCGCATCATTATAGAAGAAAAAATTCATCCTTCAGAGCAGGGAATTTCCATTTGTGCAAGCATCAGCAAATCATTTCATACATTTTACGAGTTATATTACGATTTTAAGCTTGAAAAAGTCTCTGAACTAAATAAGCAAAGGCATACGTTTCTTAAGCAAATAATTGTTGCGCAAAAGAAAATGAAAAAGAATGAGCTTTCTTTTTTGAGTAATATGGAACAGATTTTTGAACACATTCTCAACCTTACGAATGCAAGAATTGCACTGGAATATTAGATTACAAGACCAAGAAGACTTGTCTTTTTTCAACCTAATTCTCTACTGTTTATTCTTCCTGTATTCCTGAATAAGAGTCTTCGCAAGAAGAAGTTTCGTCATGGGCGGGTTTCTACCTACTGCAAAATAATTCGCTCTCGTCACAAATTGTCCGAGATTTTCTCGGCTGAAATTGAAGTCATTTATCTCTCCACAAATTCCTATATTTGTATTGAGGGAAAGGTTTTTTCCCGCAAGACGTATTGCACTAATTGCATCTCTGATATAATAAATGACTCCTTCTACCAATCGGGGTTCTGGACCAACCATCACATAACAAGTTTGAAATGAATCACGATTGCCAGAACTGTTAAGACTTGGAATAAGATCATTTGTTCCAAACGCAAAATCAAGCACATTTAATTCCGTAACTAGTTTAGAAAGAACTTCTGGATGGCAAACTGGCGCTGTTTCAATCGTAACTGCTAACACGTAATTCAAAGATTTATATTCTTCTCGTGCCTTAGTTAATCGTAATATTTGATCAACTTGTCTAACTTGATCAATGTCTCGCACAAATGGAATGGAAATACGAATTGGATCAGATCCATAATTAGCCGCTTTTGCTGCAGAAAATATTGCTTCTATTTGAGCATCGTATATTTCTGGTTTCCAACGAACATAATCCGCGCCTCGAGGAGATCTCTTCTCTTCAATAAGCTCTTCTAGAGCAGGATTAACTCGAAAACTTTTATTAAAATCATCTGCTGAGATAATCTCGTGGAGTGGCGCATCAAGAAGACGAATCTGAAGAAAATGATTTTTTTGTATTTCAAAGAGTTTTCTGAGATAGTCCTTTAATTCTGTAACAAAATCAGTTCTCGCTTCAAATGAAGCAGTGTCAATACGTGGCTCTTTTGTTATCTCATTTAAATACCATGCAAAAGACGAACGAACGCGATTCTCACTCATAACGCGTTCAGTTCGAACAAGAGAAACATCATTTACTCCCCATTTTCTTGCTGCCTCAATTGACGAAATATCATCCGCATTCACCATCACTCGCACACCTGCACTACTGAGAATAATATCTCCTGCTGAAAGAATTTCTCGATAATTAGCTACGTTGTCAGGTTCTGTAGGTTTTACTTCAGAACCAAGCACTGGCGGAAGTATGGTGAATGTACCTGCATAAACTTTTCCAGTTCTTCCATCAATAGATATTTCTTCAGAATCTATTTTTGTTCCATTGATAGAAAACGCTTTTGTAAGTCCATTATGAATTAATCCATCAATTCTCACAATAGGAATTCCTTGCTTTCCAAGAAGTATTGCTGCATGACTTCCCCAACTCACGCGTCGAGTAATAATACCAACTCGAGATCCTAGATTCCTTATTTCTTTATAACGCTCAGTTGATACTGCGGCAAGATCATCAAAATACAATATTACTGTTCCGCCAGAACGAACATGTTTTCTTGCAACACCATAATCTTTAAACAGTTTTCCACTCATCGCACCATATGATATTCCCTCCCCAATTGCAATGGGGTTCGGAGGCGTATCTCCTAAATGAAATTGTGGAGTTGTCAAACTTCCCAAATCTGTGAGACTTGCGTTCTCTATTCTTGTTAATATTCCTGTATGCTCACCCTCAATTTCCCGAAAAATAGCATCCAATGACATCATTCTTGAATCAGTAGTTCCCATTTGATTAGACCTCTCTTAAGTGAATTCAATAGAAGTTTATAAACATCAGGACTCAATCATCTTTTTTTGGCAAGTAAGTATAGCTCTGTAATCCTGTTTTTCTTTCAAGAAAAATGATTTCCTGAATTGCAGGGACAATCTCTCTACGCGGACTCGAATCGGCAAGTAATTCGTCCAAACGTTTATAGCCCAGATTCTTAGCAACAGCTTCCCAACTTCCACTGGCGCGGTTATATTTATCATATGCGATATGATGAAAACGCGTTGCCCTAAGAAGAAACTCATAAACTAATTTTTCATTCGCATGAAGTAGTAGTTCTTT
>JAHFPE010000166.1 GCA_023261345.1 Candidatus Woesearchaeota archaeon | reverse complement strand
CTCTATTATCTATTATTTTGGTGGCAGCTCTTCGTAATCTATTCATAATTGCGCATCCAATTCCTTTTTCGCTTAATTCTTCAACTAGAATAACCTCGAGTTTTTGCGTATCAAGTGCACGCATAACAGTGTACAAGTTTCTCGCAGCAAGCAGAAGAGTTTTACCCAAAGGCGCTGCTTGTTTTCCATAATGCTGAGCACGATCTGAAAGACACATGACTTTTGTCTTCTTGTTCTTGCACGCTAAAAATTTCAAGATATTTCTCTCTTTTTTATTTCCTGTAAACAAAATAAGAGGAGTTCTTGGTTGGTAATGCTTCGCAAAAAGTCCTGGCGATCGAATGATGGATTGCGTATTCTCTCGAAGATCAGGAATGTATTTTTTCAATTGCGCAAATGTGATTTCTCCTGGTCGAAGAATATGGGGTGTTGGGGCAAGATTTAGAATTGTGCTCTCAACACCAATTGTTGTACTTCCTCCATCAAGGATGAGTGGGATCTTTTTGTTGAGGTCAAAAAAAACGTGTGCTGCAGTTGTTGGTGATGGTCGTCCGAACGTATTTGCGCTCGGTGCTGCAATAGGAACTCCTGCTAACGAAATGAGTTTGTGTGCAACAGAATGTGAAGGCATTCGAACAGCAACAGTATCTTGCCCTGCAGTCACGATTTTTGATATCATGTTGCTCTTTGGAAGCACAAGTGTAAGAGGACCTGGCCAGAACTTCTTGATAAGCAGTTGTGCAGTTGGAGAAATTTTTCTGACAACTGTTTTCAACATTTTTTCACACGAAACATGCACGATAAGCGGATCATTGAACGGTCGCTCTTTTGCAACAAAAATCTTTTTCACAGCAGCAACATTAAACACATTGGCGCCAAGTCCGTACACTGTTTCTGTTGGAAAGGAAACAAGGTCTCCTAAAAGAATGCGTTTGGCAGCAAGTTTGATCGCCGTTGTTGTTGCAGGAATAATACGCGTTCGCATACTCTTTGGAGATTCGTTCTGTTTTTATGTCTTACTGCAATGAAAAGTGAGGATAACTTGACTGCACGCGCATTTCAGGGTAAAAGATTCTTCACTCTTTTTGCTGCGTCAACAAAAAATCTTGCCATCATCTGTATTGTACGCATACTTCCTGCACATTGAACCACTGGTACTAATGCTCCCGCCGGGATTCGAACCCGGGTCTCAGCCTATCCTTGAACTACTAGCCTTTTTGCCAGTAGCTCCCGAAAGGGCCGAATCCTTGGCCGGACTAGACTACAGGAGCTTTGTTATTTTGTATTTATGACTGACTTTTCTTAAATCTTGTTATTTAGATCATTAGATAGCTAGACAGATAGGGAATTACGCAGTGGCGTAATTACCTCATTAGTCTTCGCTTCCAGATGCAATCCGAAGTTTTCTTCGGATGCCCATTCGAACCATTGTTCGAATTGTGGCGAATATCTGGGCAGGAATCCTTGGCCGGATTACACTACAGGTGCAAAGAGGGAAATCTCACCTCTTTGAAACTTCCCCCTGTTCCCAACTTATAAAGATTCCGCAGAAAGATTCGTAAGTTCGCCATTCCTCTAGTGCTTACTCACATCAGAATCATGCACCCCAACTTCCGCTCTTGTCGCATCTGCTTAACATTTGCTAAATGAACGAACGTGAAATCGCAAACGTTTATTATATACCTTGTTTTTTTACACGTATCATATGGCGTATCAGGAGTCTCTTGAGGTGTTTATTCGAGAAGCGCGTGAAGTTGATACAAATATACGATTATTGCTCCAGAAGAAACTTCATGGTAATTTTGGAGAGCTCGCAAAAGCAGTTGCTTCATATTGGAATGATCCTGCCGAAAATCATCGCGCTTCAATCATTGATGCATGTAGCAATGCAAAAAAGCATATTGCAACTCAGATTGCGCTCGTAGAAATTGTGAACGAAAAAAAACTAGAACTTGACTTCCCCACATCGACTAATGCATTTGTTCAACTAATGAATAATACAGTTATGCACGCGCTTCAGGATGTGAACTCCTTACACGGTTGTCTTCAAACTCAAGAAAGCATTTTGATTATGTTAGTTTCTTCTCTTAATCCTAGTTCGCCTCGTGCAGGGCATTTTCGTGCGTTGTTTTCTGACTACAAAATGCAACTCAAAGAGGAAATTGCAATATACAAAAGGATTCAACAAAAAATTCTTGCATTACAAAATGCCTTCGCAAATCCAGTTCATGTGGCACCCCGTTGGACAGAAACTGACGATATTCGACTAACAGGAGGTATTCTTGCAGTTGGAAGTGCAGTAACTATTGGTGCTGCCGCAATTGCTTCAATGCCTATTTTAGGACTTGGTGCTGTTTTATCCTTTCTTCTTGGCACTAATAAAATGCAAGAGCCAAGAACTCCTGATGAGAACGAACTTAGAAGATTGCATGCAAACCTAGAGCTAAAAAGAGCCAAACTTGATGGATGTGTTCAGTTGCTTTCAAACATGCTCGTGACTCTTAAGAGAAAATAGA
>JAHFPE010000025.1 GCA_023261345.1 Candidatus Woesearchaeota archaeon | reverse complement strand
AGTTTAATGAGTGGTGGAAATAAAACAGATGCTGTTCGTCAAGGTGGTACGATTGCTGTTCAAACTCTTCTTGATCCGTCTGTAGTAAAAAGCGATCAACTCGTCGGTAGTATTCTTGGAAAAAAAGGAAAACTTCCGCGTGTTTGGACAACTCTTGTTTTTGAACCGCATCTTCTTGAGCGAGTTGTTGGAGCAAAGGACACGCTTGTTGTCGAACAAATTAAGCTTGGTGAACTTCTCATGCTCAATGTGAATTCTGCAGCAACAGTTGGAATAGTTAAGGAATTAGGAAAGAACAAAATTATTTGTGAGCTTCGTAAGCCAGTTGCTGCTGACAAACATAATAGAGTTACGATCAGTAGAAATATTGGACAGCGCTGGCGACTAATTGGTTGGGGCGGAATTCTAGAAAAATAAAATTTTGGAAAAATAAGATGCTCTGGTTTGAATATTTACAAGTTTGCGCTACGTTCACACCGGGATCTTACAACTTATATTCTTACAACCTATATATTTGCGATTCAGAATCTATATAAACAGTCAGTATCACAAAAGACTGTATTTTCCACACTGAACTAAAAATTGTTCCAAAGGAGCACGATGGATTTTGCGAAAGAAGCAGTAAACAAACCTCTTGATGCAGTTCACAAGCAGCTCGATTGGTTTTCGAGTACGATTGATAAGGTGAAGTTTCGTGATATTTTGCTGTTTTGGGCAAGTACGATAGTTGTGTGTGGCATATTGTATTTTGTACTTTCAAATTGGCAGTGGAGCACTGTTCAGTTTTCACATCCATCAACTGGTGGATTTGGTGGTTTGTTGCAGTCTGAATATTTTAGCGTTATTGCCAGCCTGAACCCGAGTTTTGCGTATGGTGATGCAGTTCCTCTTGGATTTTCCAAACTGCTTGCTGTCTTACAAGGGATTTTCGGTCTTTTGATGTTTTGGGTTGTCATGTCAAAACTCGTGAGTAGTCGTCAGGAGCGCATTCTAGCTGAAGTGTACGAGCTTTCTTTTGATGAAAAGCTCAATCGCATTCGTCAGAGTCTTTCTCTTAGCAGGCGCGATCTTGGAAAGTTGCTAATTAACTGCGGAACGCCAACACGAGGAGAATTGCGGGAAGTGTGGCTTGTTCTCTCGAATATCGAAAGTACTCTTGCAGATGCTCTGAAAATAACATGTCGTGAAGTATCTGATGAACAAAAACGTTATCTAAAAACTGTCGACGAATTTCATGTTGAACTCATCACAAATAGTGTGTATGGTGCAATTGTTAAGATCGCTGAATTTCTCGCAAGTGATGAAGCATCTTCAGCATGGCGGCATCCTCGAATCGCAGAACGTGTAGAAAGCATTATTGATCTTGCTCGTAGCTTTGCGAAATTTCATCTGGCAAGACAACCTTCGCATAGACTACAAGCACGGTTGAAAGACCTTGTTGCAACATGCGAACGAGTGACTGTTTCAAGTGGAAAAAAATCTGGAAGTGAGAGGGAGAATGTAATTGTGCAGAAAGATTCGAAAGTTCATGTTTTTGTATCCGCTGAAACCTAGTCTATTCAGCTCACTAGTAATTCATTTCTTTCCTTGCTTTTTATGTTGTGACTTCCACCCAATCCAGCCAATCAGTAACACAATGGCAAGAATTGCTAGAACTCCAATAACTGCTACAAGCTTGTATCTAGTAGAATAACTACTTCTTGAAGATGCACTGGATGGATTGCTAAATGCCATACCTGCACTCCCATCAGAAGGTGCGGCAGGAGATCTTCTACAAAAACATATTTCTCCCGCAAAAAAAATCTCCCAGTCAGGACAACATGGTTCATAACCTTCTTTTAGCATTTTCTCTTTTAGTCGGGTAAACTCAGCAAGTTGGTCGGGGGATAATTGTGATTCAAACGAATTTTCATCAGAAGCTGATGCTGTATCATCGTTATTGCCCCTGTCAGTTCCTTGATCAGTTGAGGAACTAGGAGGTGCGCTCGACTCTGTTGAGGAATCGTCAGGTTGTTGTACGACATACATCGTGTTATCGGAATACGGTTCCCCCGCATCATATTTTCCATTTCCATTTTGGTCCTTGTAAAGACGATAAACAGGAGGGTCTCCAGGAATAATATCCGTGGAAATATCATCTGGATTTACCGAGGAGTCCAACGGTGGATTACCTGGTGTAGTAACAATTGGTAAAGCACCTCCGCCTGGTTCAAACGGTTCGTAGCCAGGTTCTTTTTTTTGTGCGGGAGGTATTGGCGTTTTAGGATCGTGATTTTCTCCTCTGGCTGGATGAATAAGTTGTCCTGATATGGGATCATACACTAAATCATCAGGTGTCCCTGAAATAAATGTAAGATCTGTAGTATCCGCAATCTGTGCGCCAGTTATTCCCCCCAACTTGGTTATTGCAAAAATACCACTTGCTGCAATGATACTAATCAAAAACAATGAAAGCAATTAATCATGATGTTTGTTCATTCGATTACCTTTTTTAATTAAGTAACATGAACTAATATATAAGATGCACTTCTCTCATTACCATTGCTCTCTAGTTATTTGTTCTTTTGTAAATCCAGTTTCCAAAAGTTCCGCCACAGTGTCCTTTACCATTTCTGGAGGTCCACAAATGTATACTTGTTGTCCGATGTTTTTGATTGTGTTGAGATATTGTGTTATTCTTCCAATCTTCGCAATGCTTGGTGTTGTGCTTTCTGCAGGTTTTATGTTTTCTTTAATGTGTGTGTTTTCCAATCTACTTGCACTTGTTGTTAGAAAGATGACGTTTGCAGCAGCGTACTTTTCGAGTTCTTCTTTGTAAAGAAAGTCTTCTGTTGTTCGAAAACCGTAGAGGAGGTGTAGTCCTTTTTTTCCTTCGCAGGCAAGTGTTCGTATCATGCACATAATCGGAGCAATTCCAGTTCCTGCTGCGATAAAACTTGGTAGCTGTAATGCTTGAAGTTGGGGTTGGACGTGGAATTCATTTGCGGTTTTAGAAACTTCAAATGCTGAAGTTAAGAGAGGTTTTGATTCTTTGAGTGTAAATATTCCAAATGGTCCTTCGATTATGACTTCTGAACCAACTGGAAGTTCTGCTATACTGCTGCTAAAGCTAGGGGGTGGAGTGATGGCAATGCAAAACTCAAGTTCGGTTTTTTCCGGAATTGAAACAATACTAAACATGCGTTTGATTGGCCCTC
This sequence comes from Candidatus Woesearchaeota archaeon, assembly GCA_023261345.1. Taxonomy (GTDB): domain Archaea; phylum Nanobdellota; class Nanobdellia; order Woesearchaeales; family ARS49; genus JAHFOI01. The sequence goes on along the minus strand of JAHFPE010000025.1, from coordinate 4,783 downwards.
TTGCATCGCACAAATTAGGTATGCTGAGTGCAACACTTTGTCCTGCGGAAAATGAAAGTTTTTCAGGAACTGTGATGAAGAATCGTTTAACTCGTGGACCTTCGTTTAGGATGTGTTGAATTCTTCCTGATAAACGTACTACTTTAGAAGGCATTTTTTAACCTGCCTTTTTGAGAAGTGCTGCCGCTTGCAACATATCGTTTGGGCTTCCAAGGTCAATCCATGTTCGTGTGAGAAGCACCTTGACTTTTCGTTCTGCAGCAAGTAAGTTTATTGCGTCGGTAAGATAGTATTCTCCTTTTTCATTCTTGGTTACTTTTTGCAAATAATACCATATGTCTTTTGTGAATTTGTAAGCACCAGTATTCACAAGATTACTGACGAATTCTCGTGGTTTTTCAATTATTTTTCCAAGGCATTCTCCATTGAGTTGTAGTACGCCGAATTTTTCTGGTTTTTTTTCTTGTATTCCAGTGACGTATGAATACCGATCGTGTTTTTCTAGTTGCTTGATATCATTCGTAGTCCACCAGTTGTCTCCCATGAGAAGAATGAAGTCGTCATTTCCTAGCCATTCTCGTGCTTGGAGTGTTGCGTGTCCTGTTCCAAGTTGTTCTGATTGATAAAAAATGTGGGATTTTATTTTTTGTGTTGCAAGAAACTTCTTGATGAGTTCTGCTTTGTAGCCAACAACAATTCCTATTTCTGTGAAGCCTGCTTTTTGTACCTGCTCAAGTAAATATGAGAGCCATGGTCGACCATCAACTTCAATAAGTACTTTTGGTCGATCAGAAGTGAGTGGCATCATGCGCATTCCTCTTCCGCCAGCAAGGATAAGAACTTTCATGCACCTAGTAAACTTGAAGAGACTTATAAACGTTTTCGCCCGAGCGACATTTTCATTTTAGCGAATCTTCCCTGAAGGAAAAAGCCAAAACTTATCAAGCTAAAATTTCGCGGTTAATTCCAGTGCCATTCTACGTCCATTTCTGCCTTTATCTACACGCCAAATTTTTCCTCGATCTTCAACGTATGGTGTATAAAAAGCAGTGTTACCTGAATCTTGCACTTGTATTTGACGAATGGCGTAGTGCCCTCCATAAATTGATGAAGTTGTTGGAAGTTGTTGAATTCGCTCGATTTTTCCACCTGACATAAGAGTGGTTCGTATAAGTTGTAGTTCTGCTGCGTGGCACTTCTCATCAGATTCTTGAATTGCGGCATAAACGTAATCTTCATTGCAGGCAAGTCCTTTTAGAGACGCATAATGCGCACTTGACGCGTCAGACACTTTCAATAGAAGTTCATCTATTTTCACGCGTGGCTTTTTTAGGTGTATTTCATTTCCGTTTGAAATGAGAATTCCATATTGACACTGCAGAATTTCTGAGGTAAGATCAGAAAAATAATTTGTATTCCACCCTTCATTTGAGTCAGTAATTGAATTTGCAACAACTAATTTTCCATCTGAGTTTCGTTGCAAATCGTACATGTTTTTATTAATTGAACAAACACTTCTGATGCTGTTCGGTCTGCGTAGTAGCACCGTACAATTGCCAAACGCTTCTGAGAATGTGCTTTCGCTAAGCATGCCAACTTCTAGTTTTTTTGGCGCTCTAATCCTCATTACATAATTATCCTGAGTTACATAAAGAACTCCTGTTCCACGCCCAGGTGTATTACGTACGAAGAGGCAGTTTATCTTTCCTTGAATGGCTCTGAGATTAACTAGAGCGCTGTCCCGGGAAATGTGCAGGAGGTAACCTGGTCGTATTCTTGTATCAGGTCCATTAAATGTGGGTTCAGTAGAATAAACAGCTAAGATAGCATCATTATTCCCGAGCAATTGCTTATCTAATGTAAGAACCAGTCCTGCAAGATCATCCGGAAACATATAGTGAAAAAAGCAAGGAATCTTATAAAATTTCGTAATTCTTAAATACAACCTGCCTAAACCTATGCACATGGGGCGAGTTTTTTCATTATTTTTTATTCTTGTTGTTGTACTTCTGGTTATGCCACTAGCTCTTGCCTCTCCAACATCTTCACTTTCTTCTTGCAAAAAGGGTTGTTCAACGTGGGGTCTTGCCTGCTGTTTGCAATGGCAAGGGCTTGGTGATCATCGCTGGCAGTGGGATGCGATTGATAATTCCATGCAATGCTGGAGCGATTGTAAGACTCCGGTTGTTGAAGTGCAAAAACCAACTCCAGATTATGCAGTTACTGATGTGTCTGTCCTGAAGATTGCAAAGGAAATTCGTGTGACTGCGCTCATTGAAAATAAAGGGGATGGCTCTCTTAAGAATGGTGATTTGGATGATTTCAAAATAATAATCGCGCAGCGTTTGCAACGTCTTCCGTTATGGGCTGATAATCAGGACAGGTCTGTTTATGATGTGTACAGTGTGAGCAAGAACGGGCAGTTTAATCCCGGAGATAAACACTGGCTTAATGAATTACCTGCAACAATGTACACACTGATGCCTGGCAATGAGTATTTGTATTCAGTGGAACTGCAGCCGGGTTTTCTTCCAGACAAAAATACTGCAAATAACAAGGTTCGAGTTCGCCTAACTGTAAAAGAGGATGGCAGTACAGTTATTCGATGGTTGAGTTAAGATTCGCAAGTTCGCTCCGGCTCACAGCGATGTTATTGCTTATTTGTTGTTTCATCAGCAAGAATTATTTCAAGAACGCTTTTCAGCACCGGGTCTCTTATTTTAGGTGGGTCTGTTTTGAGAAATTCATCCATTCGCAGATATCCTGCTTTGTTGTAGACGCGCGACTGCCAGAGTCGGTCAAGAATATCTATTTGTCTTACCCATTGTGCTTCAGGTGTTGTTCCTGCTTCGAATTCTTCCCAAAGATCAAGATAGTATTTTCCATTTTGTAGATGTTCGTATGTTTTTTGTAATCCTAAAAGTTCCTTTTCCTTTTTTTGTTCAGGTGAAATGTTATCGAATGGAGTTATGTCTCCTGCAACTCGTTCTCCCACATCATGCACAAGAGCCATTTCGGCAATTCGTGAATTGTTAAGGTGTGGTGCGTATTCTCGTGCAAGTGTACTTGCAAGAAACGCGACACCGTATGAATGTTCAGCTACACTTTCGCATTGGCCAACTGGAACTCCACGTTTCTTCCAGCCAGTTCGAGGAATTGCTTTTAAAATACTCACCGTCCCGAAAAGTTCAAGAATTGCAGCAGGATTAATTGAACTAGGAATAGGTGTTTCAGGCATACGTGCATTTCAATCAGGTGGCTTTTAACTCTTATGACTTATTGATCTTTTTTCAATCTCAAGGAGAACTAATTCAATTTTTGTATGATGACGATCTTAAACAACAATTCCTTCTTTCTTTATAATTGATGCAGTAGTTAGCATTTCGCTTCTTTTTTTGTATTCTTCAGGTGTGTATGCAATGAGATCAACAGCGAGTGGTGCGTGCCAGTTTTTAAGTAATGCCGGGATTCGGTCCAGCGGATGCATGGATTCAAACAAATGGGAAATAATAAGAAAATCATAGTCGCTAGTGACAAGATTATCTCCCCTTGCCCTACTTCCGAATAGTATGATTTGTGCAGAAAACTTCTTTTTGGTGACTGCAATAAATTTTTGCACCGACGGATCTAAGATAACTTTTTTTCTAGCCACAAAAAACCTCCTTTGTTTTACGAAGAATTTCCTCTGTCTTTTCCTTTGTGTATAACTCTTGAGGCATCATTATTTCAGCATCTGTATAGCGAGAATTAATGTAAACTGGAGTGAGTTCTCGTAAGAACGAATGAAAACTTTTTGGAAGCGAGGTTTCTCGTCCAAGATACAGTAATGAATGTGAAACTGGCTGAACTGATTTTTTTTCAAGAATGTATACTGCTTTTAGCGCTTTTTCAACAGCTTGCTGACAGAGAAATGCTGCAACGTGAAAATCTTTAGATAAAAAACTGTTTTTTGCGGCGATAAAGTCGCTTGTTGCAGTTTCCCACCAATCGCGAACTTCTTGTCTCATCAAGTTACTTCAGATCTCTTTAGCTTATAAATATTTCTTCGACCTGCTCTAGTGAAAATCTCGGTTACCTCCTCGTCGCCACTGCGCCAACAGGAGTGCACATTTTACCGTTTTCGAGAGTCGCTCGAGTTTCGAAGACTTCGCTCCGTTACGAACGCGAACGATAGCACTCCTGTCAAAAGGCGGCAGTGGCGCACATTTTCACCAGAGCCTCTTCAACCATCACCTATAAATACCACTGTCTGATTTCTTCATTCATGGAAATTATTTGTAGCACTGAACAGCCAGAAAAAATGGTGTGTGATGCAATTGTTGTTGGCATTTCACAAGATGGAGTACTTGCTGATTCAATTAAGAATGTTGATGGAGCGCTTGATGGTTACGCGAGTAAATTAATCAAGAATAAAGATTTCATTCCAGAATTTGGCTGTTTGAAAAGCATAACGACTCTTGGAAAACTTCCAGCGAAATTAGTTCTTCTCGTCGGTCTTGGAAAAAAAGATGTGCTTTCTCTTGAATCACTTCGTAAACTTCAAGCACTCTCAATTAAAGTGTTGCGTGAGGCAAATGCGAAGGAAATCGTGAGTGCGCTTTCACTTGTTCAAATTTCGAACACAACAATTTCGCAAAGAACAAATGCAGTTTCTGAAGGTGCAATTCTTGGACTGTATGATTTTAAGCAATTCAAAAATATTGAGAAAGATAAACAAAAAAATGTAAACAGGCTTGTTCTTTTGTGTGACGCAGCTGAAAAAAAGGATTGTGAAACAGCAATC
>JAHFPE010000165.1 GCA_023261345.1 Candidatus Woesearchaeota archaeon | reverse complement strand
CATTTGTTCAAGCGAGTCCCGTTTTATCGAATTCAAAGTAGAACAGTTAAATTGTACATTTATCGATGTAATAGTGTAGTCCCAACCTTCATCATCGTGCGATACACGTGCTTATTCATTGCAGAATATATTGCTTTCAATTGTGGGACATTCGCATTAAGTGTAAACAATTCAGCAAGTGAAATTCCAATTGATGGACTGCGATTTTCTCCAGAAAAACAGCAAACAACAAGTTCTGAACACGTATCTTTATCTTTTTGAAAATCAGTGATCACTCGAGTGGCTAAGGATTCATCAAATAGAACTTCTCCTTTGTGGCTAGGAGATTGTATGTCGTCAAATCTGTATTCGTGGCTTACTTTGTATGATGCATGTTGAATTGCTCTAAAAACCTTATCGTAACGTATGTTCTCTCCATACAAAATGGTGATTAAGTAACTAGGTTCCAAAGGAACATATTCTTCAGCATCAATTACTCCCGTAATGTGCAGTTTCATACGAGTATAAAATAAATTGTCGCTTATAAGAATTGAGGCGTTTGAATAACTTATTAGAAATAGTCAAACTCCTTAAAGAAGAGGTTTGAATCCAACACAAAACGAGGGTTATTCAAACTTCTCTATTGTTTGTCACTCATTCTTTCGCCTGATTTGTCGAACTGCTCTTTGCTTCATCACGTAGTCGCATTTCTCGTCTTTTTCGATTATAACTTAAGACGAAATTGTGCACACTATCTCGTATTCCACGTACAAGAAGCATCATTTGGCTTGTGGGATTGAATTGCAGGGGCGTTGCTTCTCCAGGTAAATATAGTTCTTCACGTTCTTTGGCAAGCCCCACGATGGGAATTTGTAGACCAAGGCGTTGCAAGCTGGAAAGAGCAGCGTCAAGTTGTCCTTTTCCTCCATCAATAATAATGAGTTGGGGCAGTTGATTGGATTCGCTATTTTGGTCTTGATTTTGTTCTTTTTTTCGTTCTTGTTTTTGTTCCTGTTTTTTTTCTTTATTCTGCATTATCTCTTTTTGTAAACGAGCATACCTTCGAAAAACAACTTCTCGCATTGATGCAAAATCATCATTTTTACCCTGTACACTTCGAATCTTGAATTTACGGTATGCACGTTTGTTTGGATTACCATTAACCCACTGCGTCATTGCGGCAACTATGTAATCGCTCCCCAAATTTGATATATCAAAACACTCAATCACAGTTGGTAGTTCAGGGAGATTGAGTTTTTCTTGCAATTCTTTGAGTAAGACATTCTCGCTTGATAGTTGCGCATTCTTTTCTGCAAGGTGAACAAGTGCAAGTTTTTCTCCACGTTCTGGAAGCGTCAGGTCAACAGGACTTCCTTTGAGTTGCACCAAATATTCTTTTATGCTGTGGAGTTCCAGTTCGTTTGTCCAGCATGCTTGATTCACAATAATCTCTTTTGGAATTGGATTTTGTGAATAATACATTTTGATAAATGAGCAAAGTACATCCTCTTGAGCATCAAAGCGAAACTCCTTTTTCGAACGAAGCACTCCTTTTTGAATTGAGAGAAGCAGAACGGTCGCATAATCTGGATTTTCGATAAGCGCAAGTACGTCCTGATCAAACTGCTTTTGAACATCTACCTTCTGGCGTTCTGTCAGATGCTCTATGGCAAGAATTTGTCTTTTTTTCTGAAGCGCAATTTCGAATTTTAGCTGTTTTGATGCAAGGTTCATTTCCGAGTGTAACACTTCAAGAACGTTCTTTGTTTTTCCCTCAAGAAAACTCATTGCTTTATTCACTTGAGTTGCATATTCTTGCTCTCCCACATTGAAAATACATGGCGCAGTACATAGCCCAATATGATAGTTAAGGCATGCTTTTTTGGGCAGGCTTTTGCATACTCTGAGTTTGAATAGTTGAATTGCAAGACGCATGACTTCTTGTCGCACTGTTCCATCAACATACGGACCAAAATATCTTCCCTTCTTTCCAATCTTTCTTGTTGTCGTAATTCGAGGAAACTTCTCGCGAGTTAAGAGAATATACGCAAACGTTTTTGCATCTTTCAGACTAATGTTGTATTTTGGAGAGTGCTGTTTGATGAGTTTATTCTCGAGTAATAATGCCTCAGTTTCGTTATCAACTACAATGTATTCTGCATGATCAATGTTTCGAACAAGCATCTTTGTTTTAGGAGATTGCTCACCCGAGAAATAGGACACAACTCTCTTCTTTAAGTTCGCTGCCTTTCCAACGTAAATGATGATGCCAGCTTTATCTTTAAATAAATAACAACCAGGTTGGCATGGCACATAGTTCAGATTAATCATACGTTTTTTCTCGACAATAGTTATCTGCGGTTGTTGTTAGTCTTTTTTTCTTGCTAATTTTTTATTTCTTACTTCCTCTTCATTAATTTTTTAAGAAACATTCCTGTGTATGAACCTTGCGCCAGCATCACTTCTTCAGGAGTTCCTTTTGCAATAACTTCCCCTCCCTTATCTCCCCCTTCAGGTCCAAGGTCAATAATGTAATAACAACATTTT
>JAHFPE010000164.1 GCA_023261345.1 Candidatus Woesearchaeota archaeon | reverse complement strand
CATACCACGCTTCAAAACAGTGGCGTTAACGGAGAAAAAATTGCTAAAAAGAAACTTCATTTGAGTTGGTCATTCAATTAGGTTTAATAACTCCGTAGAGTTGCCAACTAGTGAATTTGCAAATGTTAGTATCCAATTCTCGAATATTTTTTGCACGCAAAGCACGTGTAAATGATTTTCCTGTCCTTATTTCTCACTCTGCAATTCACTCCCGGAACGAGAAATGCATCGCAATGTTTGCACATTCTGCGTTTTAATTGCGATGGAAGTTTGAGTCTGTAACGCATCGCAAGAGACTTTGCTTTTTTTATGAGCAAATTGGCTGAAGAAGGGCTTTTTTGAAATACTATTTCTGCACGAGAAACGTACTGTCCAATCTCTTGAACAATCTTGCTTTTATCCGGACGTTGACGTGGCATGAGAAGTGGAACTTGGAGGAGAATATAAACCGCACGTTTTTATACTTCTGGCAAAAACGAAAAAAAGAAAATGATTAGTGATGCTGAATCTTGGCAGTTTTTTGAGCAACAACTTTGCGCCTTCCTCGCTCGGTACGTTTGCACAATGGAAAGTACTGGGAACATGATTTCTCACGCAGGCACTCCAAACGAATTTGTAGAACTGCTCTTAATTCAAAAAGACTGGATTTCTGAACGTGCACGACAAGACCATGTACATCTTAGCGAAGATATGTACGGGTTCACCCACGTTTGCATTCCCTTAAGAACAGGAAAAGGAAACCTGGTCTCTTTTGTTCCGTTTATTGCACGAACCACATCACAACTTCTTGTTCCAGAAAACTTCAAGCAGCGGGCAAACGAACTTCCCCGAACAAGCGATGAAGAACTTCATCGTATCATGCTTCTTTGTGCATTTGCAGAATCAATGACAGATTTTATTCACGGAAAAGGATCGCGCGAGAGTGATTTGGTTATGAATTACTTGAGTGAAGTATCACAAGCGCTCTCGTCAGAACGCGTAGCAGCAATAACAACAGCATTTTTTGTTCGAGCATTTCACCTTGCGAATTGTTCAATCTATTTTGATACCAACACACACAGATACCATACGAACAACGCACTTGAACAAACGTACAAACGTATAGAGTCGATAATTGGCAGAGAATGCAGAAACACAAACGCCATGCTTCTAAGTAAGGACATACGTTCTGACCCACTTTTTTTGCGAGTTGCGGGAATACCAGCACTTGCAAGATGCATCCTTGCAGTACCAGTTGCGAATGCAGTACTCATATTGTTCTCTGATGAAGACTTGCGAGAAAAAGCATTGGTTATTAGTCAGTTGGCAGAAAAAGTTGCAGGTGCGTTACAGCGTGCAGAACAACATCAAGTCGTACAGGAATCTGCAGTAACAGACCCATTAACAGGAGTGTTTAATCGTGCATATCTACAAACTGCAGTAAATCAAACGCTTTCAAAAGCCGTATTACAAGGGCAGAGGGCTGATTCTTCTAGCATTCCTACAAGCGCAGTTATGATAGATATCGATGGATTCAAAAACTACAATGATACACACGGACACCTCGAAGGAGATCGAGTGCTCAAAAGTGTAACAACCGCACTTGCAAGTGTACTTGCTTCAAAAGACATTCTTGGAAGATATGGTGGAGAAGAATTCTTTGTACTCATGCCACTTGCTGGAAGAGAAGAAGCTCTAACTCGTGCAGAACGCATGCGTGAAATAGTGCAGGACAAAACAGAAGTTACGGTAAGTTGTGGGCTAGTTACGTGCCTAAATAGTTCAGCTGCAACAACAGACCTTTTTCGCGAAGCAGACAACGCACTGTATAAAGCCAAACGCTCTGGAAAAAACAAGGTAGTGCAGTTTATTATCGTTGACAAATCACTAGGGGTAATTGATACGCAAGTTGCCGCTGCGTTTGGAAGAACGTAAAATTCTCGGGTTCGCGCTACGCTCACTCAGAGAATCTTATCATGACGACTACTTTTCTCCCGCGTCGTATACCATTTGCTTGGTGAACGAATCTGCAAATGGGTGAACTCGCCAATGTTAACAAAGGCTTATATACAATATGTTTTCGTATTTCAGACACAATGAGATGGCTCGTAATACTTCTTTTGCTCAGTGCAACACTTCTTGCACTGCAGAGCCTCTGGATGACAACATCTCCCACAGGGGCAATTGTTACGAGTGTTGGAATTTCGGAAGATCTCGTGCACACATTTGATGCTGATCTTCCGAATGTTTCTCTGAGCATAACCGCAGCACCCTCTCCGGTTACTGTAAGCGACTTGCTCAATTGTACAATCAATGTCACAAATGTAGGAGTAGCAAATGCGCTTAATGTCACAGTAAATGATTTCTACGATTCAAACGTTACATTTATTTCAGCGCAACCAACTGCATCAGGATCGAGCAACAACACGTGGTTTTTTATTAATCTTACTTCATCAACATCAATTCTCATCAATGTTTCAGTTCGAGTAAACGCAACAGTTGCAAACAATACCAACATTAGTAACACGATTCTTATGCAATGGCAAAACATAACTTCTGGCTAT
>JAHFPE010000024.1 GCA_023261345.1 Candidatus Woesearchaeota archaeon | reverse complement strand
ATCCTTCATTCATGTTCAAACGCGGATCAGCCTTTTCTGAATTCAATGCGTAATAGGTTGTTAGGACTTTCATAGAGGTATAAAAGGCACTGGATTCTTTTAAAGTTATTGTCGTCTATTCGAAGGTGAGAAAGGGTAGTTTAGTTTGTTTCTTTATGTTCAACTTTTTCTTTTTGGAAAAAAAAGAAAAAGTTGCATGATTACTCCTTCTGCTAGTTGCGAGTAATAAGTCTTGCGCGGTGAAGTCAGTACATTTTTTATACTCCTTCAACTACCAATGTTTCATGTCTCGTATGAAGCGTCAAAAAAAACGTCTTTCTAGTGCAAGTAGTTCTCGTCATGTTTCTTTGCTTCACTGGAATCTTATCACTGTTACAGTTGTGGTTGCTGGATTGTTGTGTCTTGCTGCTCTTGTGCTAGGGCTTGGTTTTTCGTTTCTTGCGCCATTTGTGGGCGCATCCACAGTAGTTCAATATATTCTTGTATTAAGCCCGCCAACTCTCGTGTTAGTGTTGGTGTTGATGTCGCTAAGTGATGTGTCCAAAAAGGGGAGAGTTTCTCATATTATTGCAGTACTTGCGATCCTCGCATTGTGCTGGTTTGTTATTGTGGCATTAGTTTGGTATTATTACGGGTTTTCGCTAGGGTTGTTGAGTGGTAGAGTATTCTAGTTTATTTGCCAAAGTCAATGGTATGGTTGTGAAGCAAGCCTATGTGAAGGGGTACTGGTCTCCATGTGTCTTGCACAAGTGTAGCGTCAATCCAATCTGCAAGTTCTTGTGGATTTCCAATTGTTGCAGAAAGTCCAATAATTTGTACGTTCGGAAGAAGTTTGCGGATCCAAGTTATGAGAATTTCAAGTGTTGGTCCTCTGTCTGTGTCATTAAGTAAATGTATCTCATCGATAATTACAACTCCTACTTTTGCAATCCACGAGGGTTGGTGCCGCATGATGCTATCGAGCTTTTCTGCTGTGCAGATGATGAGGTGTTTTGTTGCAAGATGTTGTTCTGGGCTATCAAGGTCTCCAGTGCTAACTGCAATGGAGAACGTGCCAGAGTATTTTTGTGTGAAGTCTTGGTGTTTGTCGTTTGCAAGTGCAACGAGCGGAACAATGTAAAGTGCCTGTTTGTGTAAGGTAAGAATTGCTCGTGCAGCAGCGATTTCGGCAATGAGTGTTTTTCCTGAGGCTGTTGGTGTGCAAATGAGAAGATTATTTCCATCGAGAAGACCTGCGTTAATTGCTTTTTCTTGACTTGGTCGCAAGGTTGTGATTCCTTGTTCTGCAAGAATTTTTTGAATGGATTGTGGAATTGAATCTATTTCGCAAAGAAGCATGGTGTTGTACTGTGGGAGATTCTTTAAATATGTTTTGCAGTAAATTCCGTAGTTCGTGCACTCGAAAGGGCTTGTGCGCCGAGGAACTGAACTGCAATTGACAGTCGTTGCGTTTCTCACAACGTCCATATTGCTAAAACGCCACATGATCATTTATTTGGATGATAGTCATGCGGCGTTTTCTCATTGAAGACCTCTTGGGCTCAGAATCGTAGGTGCTAGTTGTAGTAAAAAATAATAAGAATTTTATCTATTCCTCTCTTTCACTTGTTCTCTTTCCAATTCATATAAAGTAAATAAATAATTCCAACACTAAGCGCGCTATCTGCAATATTGAACGCTGGCCACCAACCAAAATCAATAAAGTCAGTTACGCCCCCAAGAAGCAGTCTATCAAGGAGGTTTCCTGTTGCGCCTCCTAAAATAAGTGCCCAACCGAATGCATCTCGTTGGTTGAGTATGTTTCTGAATTTGTAGCAAATGGCAAGAATAACTGCGGCACTTACGAGCGCCCAAACTACATTCATATTCTTAAAAAGCCCAAACGCAACCCCTGTATTTTGTATGGGATGAATTTGCAATATTCGAAAGTTAGAGTTCACTTGAAAAGTTCTGATTGAATATTTTGTTGCTTGATCAAAAAGAAGAACTCCTGCTGCAATACTCCAGAATGTTCTCTTCTTTAGCCCCATCGTGCGCGTGTTGGTTGTTGTCCAGAACTTATCGTCTCAACTTTTGGTCGTTCTGAGAGTTGTTCGAGGCGTGCGAGTCGTGCAGATATATTTTCGAGGAGCACGCGGATAGTGTCAAGTTTTGTTGATAACATATCTGGTTCGGAATTTTGTTGCACTTGATGAATTGGGCGCACGTTAAGAGGAGTGAATGGTGAGCGTTGTGGTTCTGTCATGTCTTGTGTGAGGTTCGCAGGTCGTCCAAAACTTTCTGGTTCACCACCCAAAATTCCAGAAGAGCGAGGAATTTCTGGTGCTCCAAGATCATCTGGAATTCCTAAATTTGGCATGTCAAGTGATGGATCTTCTTCTTTTTTCCAAAACGCTAGTTTGCCAAGGACTGACATATCTCCTACTTCTCGAGTGTATTATTAAAAACTATCGAAACATGTACGCTTAATACATAACACATTAAAATAATCGTGGTAATTAATCATGCTATGCCTGTTGTTCACATAGATCTTTGGGAGGGTAGGGATAGAGAAACTAAGCGAAAGTTAATTCAGGCAGTATCAAAAGCAATTTCTGATTCGTTAACCATTCCCGTTGAACGCATTCATATCATCATTAATGACGTCTCTAAAGATGATTGGGGACTTAAAGGAGATCAAGCGTCGGAACTTAAGAGTTAGGTTCTCAGAAAATTCAGTGGCACTTTAAGTGAACTTCATAGTAACAAAAAAGCTTATATAGTTCTATTAATATTCAAGTCACTATGCAGTCAATTAATCTCTTAAAGAGTGTAGGTGTCATTGAGTTAGAACGCGCGTATGAAAAATGTCTCATGTGGTTTTATGCATTTCCTAATTCTCGCGTAAGCTTAACGGTCCTAGCAAATTCGATTCGTTCATCCAAAACCGCAACAAAACTAGCAGTCGAGAAATTAACAAAGGAAGGATTCATTTACAAAGAGATTATAGGAAAAGCATGGCTCCTATGTCTGGCCCCAAGTCACATATACTCCATTACTAGAAAAATGCCGTATCATTTAAACAAAATATTTGAATCCGGAGTGGTTGATGCTGTGCGTAAAACTATTCCGCAATCACGCGCAATTATTCTTTTCGGCAGTTATCGTTGGGGATCTGACGATGAAAAAAGTGATATAGACATAGCAGTGCAGGTATTGGACAAAAAGGAATTTTCAATTACTTGGCTAGGAAACCTTCCAGAATTAGGGTATAGGAAAAACGTTCCAGTAAACTTACACGTTTTTTCAAGGAACCAAATTGATTCGAACTTATTCGCAAATATCGCCAACGGCATTATTTTAGATGGATTTCTTGAGGTTCGGCCATGAGTATACAAAAACATCCTGACAAGAAAAATGCATTAAGTATTATCCAAGCTGCAGAGCGAGAATTGTTATATACATTTCAGCTTCAAATTACAGATGAATCAGCATTCAACATTATTCGAAATATATATGAGTGTTTTCGTATGCTTGGAGATGCATTGCTCGTCTCAAAAGGAGTAGTCTCCGAGGACCATGTTCAACCAATTCGAGAACTTCTAAATATTGCAGTACACACCGACCGTCCGATAGGACTTATTGATTCATTGCGAAAAGTTCGTCATAATATTAACTACTATGGGTACATTCCTTCTAAATCAGAAGCAGATGATGCTATTTCTTTGGCAAAAGCGTGTTTTCCTCAATTAGCGAAGTGCATTAAGAAGAAACTAGCTATTTAAGGCTCAAGTAAGGAGTGTAACTAAAGTTCCTCTCACATGACGTTCATTTGCGATTATTTGCGAAATTTTTTCTTTTACTTCACGAGGAACAGTTGTCGTCCTCAAATAGAGTTCTAAATACGTTAGAAAACACACTTTTGCACTTGAACAAAATCGATCCATTATTTGTTCATTTGCAGGAGTGCCTTTGTAGCAAATCAAATCGTCTTTAACTATTGCTATCGAGGGCATATTCGGGAAATTGTCTGCAGTTATGTCGATGATTAGTTTCTTAGTAGGATCTAAGTTCCAGAAGTGACCTTCGCCTGAATATTCAAGACTACCAGGTTCAGAGTACGTGCCCATCATTGTTGGCAATCCAAGTGTGAGTTCCACAGCACTAGCACCATGTGCGCACCATCCTTGCGGAAAATTCTCCGCTTTCCAGTATAGTGCCTGTTGTTCGAGCAGATTTCGAAGGTGTCTTAATTCTGGAAAGTTGGAGTTCATGTACTATTTATGCTTCTGAGATTCTTAAATCTTCGTTGGTACTACATAATCCTTGTTCATAAAAATTTATACTAAAGAATATCAGAAAATAGTTTTAGTTTTCAGTTCAGCCAGCATATTTTCACAAACGGAATTGTTAATGTAGAGATAAGAAACGCGATTGCGGGAACAATAGAATTCACCCACGGATTTGGAAGTTCTGCAAAGTAGAAGAATACCACAATTACAAAATACGTGAGAATCGCGATCAAAATCTTTCGTGTCGTGCTTACTTCCCATGATTTATCTGCTTCCACGCGAGAATTTCTTTCTTCAATTGCACTTATTCTTTTTTCAAGTTCTATTATTGTTGGCATACACTCAAGACGATTGTTTGAAGGATTTAAGTGTTGCTAAAATTCGTTAAAACATCTTCGAATTCGCAATTGCTCAACTTCAGCGAATGCTATTACGAATTCTCGAATAATGATAATGGAGATTGTAATAATAGAACTGGCAGTAGTCGTACTATGAAACTTCCGCGTGCAAGCAACGTGAACTGCGGAATATTACTGCGGCCGACAGGATTCGAACCTGCGAAAGCGCTTGGCTAATAGGTTTCTATGTTTTCACACCTAAGCCTATCCCGTTTGGCCACTCCGGCACGGCCGCAATGATTACTATCGTTAGGTAAAGCAGTTGTGCCCTATTTATAGTTAGTGTTTATGCTAAAAATGAATCGATAATGATTTAACTTCTTCAATATTTTTGGGGATAATTTCCTGCAGGTGAGTAATCTTTTTGTTCTAAACTATGTCTGCATTATACTGCTCGCCCTACACCAATTACCAAACCACTCACTCCTACGACTGCGTGAAGAATTGTATCTGTAGTGTTAAACGCTGCCAAGCCTCCAAGATTTGGAAACACAATGCCAACAAGTGCAACTGCAACAAAAAACAATCCGTTAGCGATACAAAATGGTTTCCAAAAGCGTACCTGATTCCATCCAAACGCGAGCACAACGCACCCCAGTAGGGTGTGAAAAACCTTGTGCCATGTTTCAAAACTGTAACCGTGCAAGAAAAGATCGCTTATTAATGAAATGAAAATGAGTAAAAAGAAAAAACCGATTATTCTCGTGTACCACTTCTGTGCAGCGCGCATATAGCCTATCAAGAAGAATCTATAGAAAAGGTTTGCGGTTATTTGGCGTTGTACAAAAATCCGAACTGTTACTTATGTTTGTTACTTATGTTACCAAGGAAGGGCAAGTGAAACTGAACTTTCATCAGTGTTGGACGTGGTGCTGTAGGTGAACATTTATATTCTACCAAAAGGTTACAATACTAAATCATGACTACAGTTGGAAATTTTCAAAAAGAGAATGTTGATTGGTTCAGCAGAGTTATTGAAACCGCTCTTCCAAAAAACGCAGATAAGAACAATCCCGCGTGTACAACTATTCACAGTCTTGATCGTATGGCGGCTGTGTTGTACTCGCTCGCAGCAAGAGATGGTGACCGTGTGATTGTTGATTTTGAAGAAAAACATTTACACAGTTGGGAGCGGCCGGTAGTTGTCGGTAATTTATTGTACATTGCGTGGAGCGAAAGTCCTGAATGTGCGTCTTATTTGAAAATGCGTCCTCAATCTATGGAGGTATTCTTCTACCCTCAAGAGCCGAGGTTTAATTCTATTCGCATTGCTTGTCTTGGTGCAGATGCGCCAAGTGGTTCAATTCCAAAAGATCAGTTTGCAACTCTCAAGTATATCGAAGCAGAGTATGATGCGTTGGAAGAAGAACCTATTAGAAAAGTTTATGCCGCAGATACATATGGTATTTCAACAGTTACGTTTCCCTCATCTGTTCTTGTACACCCCAAAGGTTCATTATGGACGAATAAAGATGCAAAAAGATTATTCGTGCGACATTTGGATCAAGGTGCGGTTAATTTTCCGGATTATTTTGATGAATTGTACAGGGTTATGAATAAACCAAGTCAGAAAAGTTTAACTGAGATTATGTGAGTGCCTTGTTTTTTTTTGTGAGTTTCAAGATATACTACCTGTCATGATGAACATCGTACTAAACTTCCATTCCAACTGTAAGAAACATATCATGATAAAATAATTGTTCTGTGTCTTTGTACACTTCAAAGTCAAGAGAAGGATTTCCGGGAATTGAGTGTGCGTCCACTATGAGGCGGCGAAGGTGTTCCTGAGGAAAGTTGCAATTGTTTCTCTCTGTTTTTCCCATTCCCCGGAATATTCTATCTCCCACAATTGGACAAGAATAGATAAATTCAGGATTGAAATCATTGTTGGCCATTCGTAGTCCTCGGATTACATCAACTTCAAATAATCCCATTCCTGCATGATCCTTTGCCAGAGTTGCGCGTCCAGAATATGATATGTCTCCTGAAATATACGTTTGATGTATGAGATAAACGATATTCCATGATCGAACTCCCTTTTCAAGAAGTTCGCGAGTTAATTCTTTTCCTGAATCATGAAATTCTTGTTGCTTAATGCAATACTTGCGTACGTTTTTTTCTCGTAGTGGATTTTGATTTATCGGTTCTGTTCGATCAAACACAATGATTGTTGCTCCATGAGGTGCGTCTTGATAGAGTTCTTTCAAATCAACGTTTGCTAAAGAATGATGAATTCTTTCTCTTCTTGGTGCGGGTAACTTGTACTCACGTAGTCGTTCGATCCCGCATATGTTCATATTTTTCCAACCAATTCAAGTCCTGGTTTGAGTGTTTGTTTTCCAATTGTCCAGCTTGCAGGACAAACTTCTCCTGGGTGTTTGGCAACATATTGTGCTGCTTGTAGTTTGCGAAGAATTTCTGTTACGTTTCTACCAATGCTATTGTCGTGCATTTCATACCATTTAATTATCCCTTTTGGGTCAATGATGAACGTGGCTCTCCAACTGAGTCCTTGTTCAGCAATGAGAGTTCCGTAGTTTGTGCAGATTTCTCGTGTGGGATCTGCAATCATAGGGAAGTGTATTTTTTTGATTGTTGGGCTTGCGTCATGCCATGCTTTGTGCACGAAGACCGTGTCTGTACTTACGCTGAGGATTTCGCAATTAAATTTGCAAAATTCCGGATAAGTATCTGCAAGTTCTCCAAGTTCAGTTGGGCACACAAATGTGAAGTCTGCAGGATAAAATGCCAGCACAACCCATTTGCCAAGGTATTGTGAGAGTGTTATTTGTTGTTCTTTTCCGTTCTGAAATGCTGTTGCAGTGAAGTCTGGTGCATGTTTATTGATCATTGGCATGAGTTTCTGCTGAGGTTTTATAAGAGTTGTGGCAAACTTGGCAAATGAATAATTTCTGCTTGGCCGTAAAGACAGGATTCCCTTGTAAAATTTGTATTTTGTAAATCTACGTAAGGTACAAAACTTGAGTTCTCTCACGAGAAAATTCCAAGTGGTTTGAAGTCTGATTTAGCAACAGGCTGGAATATGTATTATTGGAAACCAATGACGGAACTCTTTAAAAAGGCATAAGTTCACAAGACAAGAGTTAGTCTTCCGTCTAATGTTTCACTTTGAGAGATTGCGCCTTGCTGCGGAAATTCTTCTGTAAAAATACGAAGCTTGCCTATTTGATTCCATAGTTTTTGCGGTAGCTCAAATCTTTCCTTGATGTCTGTACAGCGAGCGGGAGGAACTCCACCGAACATTTGTATGTCATATTGAGTCAAATGACGTTGCCAGTAATATTGTCCGCGCACTATTAATGATATTTCTTCACGATTTTTGCAAACATCTATTCGGAGAGCCTCAAAGTGCATATCGTAACTAGTCTCATTAAAATCTTTGTAACTTTTTCGCACTATT